>JAIBBZ010000026.1 GCA_019694435.1 Pirellulales bacterium | reverse complement strand
CGTTCGCACAGCGCTCGGCAGCCTTGGCTGCCGAAATCGCCTGGCTGGCCGAGCACTGGCTCGCATCAGCTGTAGGTTGAGCGAAGCGTCGTTTGTTGAATTGCCATGTCGCCGTCGCGGACCCTGCACGTCCGCGGCGGCTTTTTTCGTTTTGTAGTAAGTCCACGATTCAGGAGATCGAACCATGACCCCCGCTGAATTGAACCGTGCCGTGGCCCAAGCCACCGGCGAATCGCTCCGCACGATCGAGTCTCGCGGATTCAGCCTGATCGAGCCGCCAGATTATGAGGCGCTCACGGTCGACTGGGACGAACTCGATGCCCAGCGCCCGGCCCTGTTGCCGCAGCGGCAGCGTAGCTAGTTCTTGTTGACCCACTCCTCTTCAAAGTGAATACGTTTTCACAATTCGGAGACAATCGATGCCCCTGATTCTGGAAGTCAGTCTGGCCCGCAAGATCGGGCTGCCGGAGTACGGTAGCCTGGGGGCCAGCTGTGGACTGAAGATCGAGACCGACGCGGGCCTGTTGGCCGGCGATGCGGTCGGCCTGCGTCAACAATTGGCCCAGGCGTATCAGCTCTGTGCTACTGCCGTGGAGGAGGAACTCAACAAGCGCCGCAGTCATGAGGCCAGCGGCACGAGCGAGGCAATCGCCGAGCCCGCTAAGTCGGCTAGCTCGGCCAATCGTCGCCAGGGCCGGGCTTCAATCACGCCACGGCAGCTGGCGTATTTGCGCGAACTGGCCGCCGAGATCGACGCCTGCGGCGAACAGCGGCTCGAATCGATGGCCCAGGGCGCCTATGGCGTTCCGCTGACGGAACTTTCGAGCCAACAAGCCTCGGGGTTAATCCAGCGGATCAAGCACCTCAAAGCCGGCACGTTGGACTGGACCGAACCAGTCGGTGCCGCTGGCTCGTGAAGCTGCCGTCGGTGGTGACGCCCTTGGACCCTGGAGCCACGAGATGGTTCGTTTCCCACCCCGCGCCGCTCGGCAGCGCGGTTTTCGCTCGCACCCCAGGAGGCCTGCCGTGTCGGCCCGTGAAAAGCTCAATATCGCCTACCTGATTGGCGCGGTCATTCTGGCTGCGCTCGTGGGTGGCATGGCCAGTTCGGCCGCCGTCTTTGGCACGGCGCTGGCGCTGCTGGTGATGGCCGCCGTGTTCTCCGGCGACATCCGCCCGCCGCGGTGAGGTCGCTGGCAGCTGAACCAATGCCTGCCGTCACCCGTTCGACCGTTCTCGAACCACAGCGCTGGTTCGCGGAACGGTCGAACGCCGGTGGCGTGCTGCGGAACATCAGGGCCGCTTTTCTTTAGCTTTTAGCTCAAAGCAAGCGGCCGGGCGAGCTCAGTACTGCCACCCCTCGTGCCTCACCGGCAATCGATTGAGCACTTGCCGAAGGTGTTGCCAGCGCGGCAGGTGGCGGTTCATGAGCGCCACGAAACGCTCGTTATGCGTCGGTTCGATCAAGTGGACCAGTTCGTGGACCACGATGTACTCCAGGCACTCCGGTGGCTTTTTGGCCAGTTCGGTATTCAGCCGGATACTACCCGTCGCGGGGTTACAGCTCCCCCATTTCGTTTTCATCCGCTGGACAAACCACCGTGTCGCCGACACCCCCAGCCGCTTTTCCCATTTCGCCAACAACGCAGGGAGCGCCTCGCGGATCTGGGCGCGATACCAGGCGTCGACAATCCGCGCGCGTTGGTCCGGACTGGTGTCCGGTCGCACCGTCAGCACCATCCGGCGCGGGCGGAGCGTGATCGTGGGCGCTTGGTCAGCATGCTCAACTGCCAAGAGATAACGTTGGCCCCACACCCAATGACTTTCCCGCGGCAGATACTCGCGCCGCGTCTCGCGGGGCTGATCCCGGAGCTTTCGCTGCTGCTGCTTGATCCACCCCAGTTTCGAGATCGCGAAGATGCGGATCGTGTCGAGCTGCATCCGCGCCGGGGCAGCGATCCGTACCCGCCCCGCAGGTGGGTGCACGCTCAGGTGGACATGCTTGATGTCCTTGAGCGTCACCTCGACCGGGATGGTGCCTAAGCGGAAGCGCCGGATCATCAGTATTCCGTCTGGGCCTTGATGATCAGAAAAATCCGCTCGACCTCCGCCTCGTCTTCGAGCACCTCGTACAGCGCCTGCTTGACCTTCTGCTCCTTGGGGTGCACGTCTCGCCAGCTGTCCGGCAGCTTGCTCCGCACGGCAGCGTCCACGCGCAGGGCCAGCGCCAAATCTTCTCCCAGGTTGTGATAGAGCGCCTGTTTGCCCTTGGAGTCCAGCTCCCTGGGCAATCCGCCGGACCCCTGCTGCGCCTGCCGGGTCAGCTCCTCGATCTGCCGCAGGTATTCTTCGTACTCGATCGCCTTGGCCCTGCGGGCCGCGATGATTTCCTCCAGCATGGCCGACATGCGGTCGAAATACGCCGGGTCGTTGAGCCGCTCCTTGATGATCTTCTTGCGGACGTTGTTCTCGATCGTCTCGGCGATCGCTTGCCGATTGCCTTTCATGCCCCCGAGCTTGTTGGCGATGGCCTGGCCGAGGCCCGAGCGGACAATCACGTCCAGCAACCCGAGGTTATCAAATTCCGAGATCTTGCGCGGCTCGCTCGCCTCGATGTAGGTGTCGATCAGGTGCCGCATGTCGGCCTCATAGGCCTTCAGATCGAGGCTCTCGCCGCTGGCCTGGCGAATGACTTCGCGAAGCTCGGTGTATCGGCGGACGTCTTGCTTGATGCGGCTAATGTCCGCCGGGCTGTATCCGGCCCCTTCCAGCTCATCGGCCAGGTTGGCATAGGCTCGGGTCAGCCCTGCGGTTGCCTGGTACAAGGCCGAACGCTGGGGCTCGCGTGCTTCCAAATCGGCAGCGATCTCCGAGTTCCCACAAAAATAATGGATGTGCTGCAGTTCCTCCTGGGGCGGCTCGACCGGTTCGCAGAGTAGCGCAAGCTGTTCCAAGGCCTCGTCCAGCCGCTCGCGGCCTTTCTGCAGACGGTCTTGGATCAGCACCTCGGGATCGCAGCCGCCGGCGCTGTGATCGAGCTCGGAGGTGTACACGGCGATCGTTTTCTCGACCTTCTTGAACAGGTCCTTGTAGTCGACGATGTAGCCGAACACCTTGTCGTCGCCGTCGAGCCGATTCACCCGGCAGATGGCCTGGAACAACCCATGGTCCTGCATCGACTTGTCGATGTACAGGTACGTACACGGCGGGGCGTCGAAGCCGGTCAGCAGCTTATCGACCACAATCAGCAGCTTCATGTTGGCCGGTTCGTGGATGAACAAGTCCTTGGCCCATTCCTCATAGGCCTCGGTCTTCGTCATGTTGGCTTTCGCCGCCACGTCCTTGAGCAGTTCCTGGTAGGTGTTGAACACGAACTGCTTTTCGGTCTCGGTGTTCGCCCCGACCATCGCCAGCGTGACGTCCTTGGCCTGCGGGTTGTACGAGGTCACGACCGCGCACCGCTTGCCAAAGCTCGTTTTTTGAAACAGCGTGTAGTACTTGCAGGCGTCGTAGATGCTCGACGCCACGAGGATCGCATTCCCCTTCTGGCTCGAGAGCCGCGGCCGGACGCTAAAATCGAAGATAATGTCCTCCACCACCCGCTCCATCCGCGAACGCGAGCTGAGCACCTTCTGCATCGTGGCCCATTGCTTTTTCAGCTCATCCTTCTGCCAGGCGTTCAGCCCCCGCGTCTTGGCTTCGAACCAGGCGTCGATCTTGTCCTCCGACCCCAATCGCGCGTCGATGTCGCGGGCCTCATAGACCAGGTCGAGCACCACGCCGTCCTCGACCCCTTCGCTGAACTTGTAGGTGTGGATGTAGCGGCCAAACACCTCAAGGCTGGTCTGCTTGTCGGCCTTCAACAGCGGCGTGCCCGTAAAGCCGATAAACACGGCGTCGGGCAGCAGGGCCTTCATCACCCGATGCAGCCGGCCGCTCTGACTGCGGTGACATTCGTCGACGAACACGAACAGCTCCCCTTCGGCCGTGCTCGGCTGCGCCTCGAGGTCGCGGATGAACTGCTCGAACTCGGCGTCGCTCTGCTTGTCCTGGGGGCCGAACTTATGGATCAGCGAGCACAACAGCCGTGGCCGCGGCTGCCCCAACTGCCGCATCAGATCGCGCCCGCTCTGCGTCCGGCGGATCGCCTCGCCCGCCTCGGTAAACACCCGTTCGATCTGCTTATCGAGCTCGTCGCGGTCGGTGATGATCGCCACGCGGGCATGGGGGTTGTGCTCCAGGATCCATTTGGCCAGGAGCACCATCACAATGCTCTTGCCGCTGCCCTGGGTGTGCCAGATGATCCCCCCTTCGCGCCGGTCGACAAATGCCTGGGCCGCCTTAATGCCGAAATACTGGTGCACCCGCGGCAGCTTTTTCACACCGCCGTCGAACAGCACAAAGTCGTGCACCAGTTCCAGCAGCCGCGGTTTGCTGCACAGCTTCAGCAGGTACTTGTCGAGCTTGTAGCGGGTGTTGTCCTGCTCGTCTTCCTTCCAGCGCAGGAAGTATTTCTCCGGGGTGCCGATCGTGCCGTATTGCAGCCCTTGCGAGTCGTTGCCGGCGATCAGCAACTGGACCGTGCTGAAGAACCAGGGGTGGAACAGTGGGTCTTGCAACGACACGCATTGCCGGATCCCGTCGCCGAGCGACTTCGAGCCTTTTTTGAGTTCGATCACGGCGATCGCGATGCCATTGATGTACAAGACCAGGTCGGGCCGTCGCTCATGGTCCCCCTGCAGCGTCACCTCTTCGGCAATCGCAAAGTCGTTCTGCTCGGGCCGTTGCCAGTCGATCAGGTGGACCGTGTCGGTCACCTGCCCCACCTCGGTCTTGGCCGGCACGCCATAGCGGAGCAGTTTGTAAACCTCTTGGTTGTTGGCATACAGCGTGCGGCCCGTGTGTCGCCCGGCGGTTTGCAGGGCATAGGTCGCTTTGTTGATGTGCTCCTGGGAATAGCCGCGCTGGCGCAGCCAGTCGGTCAGCAGCGCTTCTTCGACGTTGCTGTTGCCGGCCCGCTCGCACCAATTGCCCAGGTAGCGATAGCCCAACTCCTGGCAAAACAGCGCCAGCACGCGATCCTGCGTTTCCCGTTCCGATTTGCCCACGCGGTTCATGGCCGCACCTCCCAATGTCCGCCCTTCTTGGGACCGACAAACCGGAGTTTTCCGGCCTGGGCGAGCTTCGCCGCGGCCAGTTCGATTGCCCGTACCGATTTGCCGACCTCGTGTGCCACTTCGGCCAGCGTCATCTGCGGATGCTGCGCAAGCAGTTCCAGGATTTTTACCGAAGTTTTTACCGAAGTTTTTACCGAAGTTTTCTCCCTAATTTCGCCCACGCCCATCTGCTCGACCCACTCGGCAGCAAACGGAAACGCAATCCAGAACCCCGCCCCCTCCTGCTCCAGGATGGGCTCCGGAAATCCCGCTTCGCGGCAGGCGGCAAACATCCGCTCGATTCCTCGTCCCCAGGCCTCAATCTCGCCGGCTCGGAAGAACACGTTCGCGATGGCCGGGTTGAACGGCTGCGAGGCGTGCTTGCCCTTGAGCTTTTCGATTGTCCAGTGGGGTGGCAATTGGCCCGGGTTCCACAGCATCAGCTTGTCGGCATAGACGCTGATCTGTACCGGTGCCCCGCTGGCATAGTCCTTGTGAATCAGGGCATTGAGCACCGCCTCACGCAGGGCCGGCTCAGGCACCGGAAACGTTTCGACCCGCTGGATGCCGCGGTAGGTGATCGCCGCCTTGAGATACTTGGTCCGCAGCAGGTCGATCGTCTTGCTCGCCTGCGTGAACAGGTCGCCGTGCACTTCGTCGTGGTAGGCCAGGTCGTCGTTGGTGCGAAAGTAGCCGATCTTGACGAAGGCCCCGGTCACGAACCGTTCGGGCTCGGGGTGAAACGCCAGCGCGGCCGCCCGCTTCAGATGCTTGCCCTCGACCAGGTGGAGCTTGTCGATCAGCCCCGCGGCGGGTTCCTTCAGATCGGCCGCCGTCATCCGCTGGCTCTGCCGGGCTCGCGCGCGGAATGCCTGCAGGGCTTCTCGCGACAGGCTACGGACCGTTACGCCGGGCAGCGGCACCCCGTCCCAGGCGCGCCCCTGGCGGGCCAGCAGAAACCGGTCGAGTGCGGCCCCTTTGAGTTCTTGCTTCGTGCTGCCGCTACGGACGTGGTATTCCCCCTTGTAGCTGACCGGATAGGGCTGCGGCTCGACGACGATCTCGAGGTATTCCTGGCCGGCTTTGCGCTTCAGGTTGACGGCGACGACGATGCCCAGGATGTCGCGGACCTTGTTGGGGATGTCGACCAACAACTTGCTGGCGTTGGCGACGCCGATGATGCTGCCGTCGTTGTTGCCGCCGATGACCAGCTTGCCGCCGTCGGCATTGGCGAACCCGCAAATCCAGCGAAGGTACTCGTCGCGCCACACCTCCTTCCACTCGATGTGCTGGTGCTCCTGGCGACGAGTCGACTTGCCCACACGGTTCATGCCGCTGCCTCATCGACGACGACCTCGGCACGGACGTATCGCTTTAGATCTTCGATCGTTGCAAAGCAGCGATAACCCGCCTGACTTGCTGCTGCGAATACCTCGTGACCTTCATTCAAGAGCAGGCACACCGGCTGACTCAATTCCTCCTGCATCCCGCTTGGCCAGGCGAGGTCAAGCATCGCTAGTTGCCGTCCCGTTTCAGTGTCCGTTAGCTCGAAGGCGAGAATGCCCGACGGCAAGCCTTGCTGCTCAACCCAAGCATTCACCATTTCCAGTTCAAGCTCTTCGTCGGCGCTCGTAATCCCCCCAGCGACAGCGGTCGGTGTGGTTGGAGGGGCCGCCGGTCCGGCCAGCCAACGCTCGTCACCGTGCAACAATTCCGCCATGCGCCGATTGACCTCGTCAGCCAACAATCTCTTGCGAGCCTCGAGGAAGCTGGGGAAATTCTCGATCCTCCACAGTTTGGAGTCCGCCGGAATCCACTGTGAGGCAAGCGCGCCGGGGTGCGCCTGCTCGACTTCCGGGAAGTAGTCTTCGGGCAACCGGTCGCTGATGTCCAGGTTGGTATCTTTCGTCAGAAAACAGAAATTGGCGATGGCGTTTACTTCTGATTTCCTGAACTTGCGTTTGTAGAGCTGCGCCTTGGGGAAGATGTGATGGACTTCCAAGCGGTTCATTTTGCCAAGCAGGCTTGCTTTCAGCGGCAGGCCTGTACCCCAGTCGCGCGCTTCCCCCATCCGTGTGAGCAGGTACAGCACGGGGTAGAATCGCGCTCCCAGGCTCCAACCCGTAAAGTGCCCTGCCTCCGCACGAAGTCCCCCATGCCAGAGCCGCAACTGCTCAAGCAGTTGGTCGAGTCCGCCGTCGGGTCCTTCCAACGTAGCGAGGTCTCGATCAAGAAAAGACTCGGTCGAACCCGAGAAGCGGCCCCACATGGCCGCCTGAGCGAACCAGAAGAGCAGCTTGTCGCGTTCCGTCTCGTTCAGTGACCCGGGGTGTCGATCGAGGTATCGCACCATTACCGGGACGCCAAATCGCCCGAAGAAAACCTGGTCATGGTCGAGGCCGAGTCGACCTCCGATCATGTTGAGGCAGGCGTCAATTCGCTTGATGGCCCGCCTCAGGCCATCGCGAATCTGCTCAGCGGTCTGGTCATGCAGATATTGAAACTTGGCTTCGCCCGTCAACACGGTGTTCACGGATCGCAGCAGCCAATCAAGATTGAAGTTGTATCCCGCCGCGGCCCACTCTTTGAGCTTGGCCTTCATCGAGTCCCGTGCCTCGGGCCAATCCGCGCAGATCTTGGCTAGCGCCAAGTCCCCCTTCGACAATTTGGTGCCGCCGCTGTTGACACGATTAAAGATGTCCACGACGACGTCGAGCGTTTTGTCGGCCCCGGTCACCTCTTCGATATGCAGGTCGACATCCGTAATGCCGAGCAGCTGGCTTAATCGACCCACGTAGTCGCCGACCTTGGGCGCGGTGTCTGGATTAGCGCCTAGTCTGGCGACGAATGCCCCCAAGCCGGCGTTGCCGTTTTTCATCAACTCCGTTACGTCGACCCAGAGGGGGTCGGCGCTCATCTTCTGGGGTTGATAAAAGGCGAAGGTCTCTTCTTCCAGGTGAAAGTAGAGGCCGGTAAAGGCCTGTCCGTTGCCATCGAAGAATTTCGGAGGCTTGCCGCGCAGGACGCCATAGAGCGAAGTCATGCGCTGCTGTCCATCGAGGAGCAGCTTCACCACGCCGGGGGCGAGTGGACCGTCACCGCGATGGTCGGCGGTCTTCGACTCCGTGGCCCAGACGAGCAGACCGCCGACCGGGTGACGGCGGTAGAGGGAGTCGAACAGGGCACGCACCTGATCCCGGTTCCAGACGTAGCCGCGCTGGAACTCTGGCAAGGCCATGTGTCCGTTGTCGATGTGGTCGAGGATCGTCGAGATCTTCATATCAATCGAATCCTGCCCGTGAGAAGTTCCTGCATCATGCCTTGCTTGACCTGCCGGCCCTTTGAGAGCTTGACCTCTAACGCGGCGATTTCCGCGTCCATTTCGGAAAGGACATTGGCGATGGCCAGCTGTTCGGACTCATCTGGGAGTGGAATCGCAACTTTGGAAATGTGGGAAGGACCGAAGTTCAATTGAGCTGATCCCGTGGCTTGTCCGCCGATAGCTCGCTTAAAGTTGTCGCTCATCAAGTATTGAAAAAGAAAGTGTGGATACAATTTGCCGGCAACGGGTTTGAACCTAATCGTGCTAGTATTCATGCAAAATGGAACGTCGTTTTCGCGAACATACGCGACCTTCTCGTGGAACCGCTCAATTGAGATCCCTGATGACGCGATGACTATGTCGCCGACATCGGCAAGAAAGTGAGCATATGGACCGTATGCCTCTCTTTCTGAAATAAAACGAGAAGTTGAATCGAGGTTAAGCTCCCCACGCAAAATATTCGTTCCGTTCAGAAGCTTTATGCCAGCGGTCGTAAATTGACTGTTCCGCACACCCGGACCTTCCTGATACCAGCACACTTCACTGAATGCCTGCTCGTTCCACTCACCTGTGAAGCCGGGGAGGCGGCGTTTGGCGGTGAGGAGTTCCTGCATGGCGGCTTGTTTGATCTGCCGCTTCTTGGCGATCAGTTGCTCCAGCGACTCAATCCACGCATCCGCATCCGAAAGCGCCCCCGCAATCGCCTCCTGCTCTGCCAGGGTTGGGGGAAAGGGGAATGGCACTCGATATAACGTCTCCGGCGGGAGACGCTTCGTGCCGTGAGTTGACTCGGTCGTTAGGGCACGCAGCTTTTGAGCGTGTCCGATGAGCCAATAGAGAACGTAGTTGCTATCTATACTCGCATCGACAATCAGAGCCTTCATGTCCTGATTGAAAGCAAGTGGTCGTTCCGCGCGAGCAACGGGCAAGGAATGTGCAAGGATCATTCCACGAATAACAATTAACACGGCTCCCGCTGGCAGGAGTCGGGCTCCGTCTGCAACGGCTTTGGCGCTGATATGATCCATCGAATCAAATAGCCGTGACACCTTCATGTCTTTAGGGCTGACCCACGGAATGTCACCAGACCAGTAAGCTGGGTTCTTCATACTGGGGGTTCCACCGCTATGCCAACGACCCGCTTCCTTCAACGGACGAATGCCCCAATCCTCCGGAATTGGCCCCAAATCAATGATGTTATGGGTAGTCTCAGCCATCACTTCCATGCGAACCCCATCCTTTCCAGATGGCCGTTCACCTTGGCCTCCAACTCCGCAACGCGGTCGACCATCTGCGGCAGCGGCGTCGCGTAACGCTCGGCCAACTCCTTGACCCGCTGCGTGAGTGCCTGGCTGATGCGGTCCATCTCGCCGTGAATGGCCGCATCGAGCGCGGCGAGCCATTTGCCGTCGACAACGAGAGCCTGCACCTCGGCCTCGGTGAGCAGCGGGTACTTGGCGTGTGCCTGGGCATCGAGCGCCCCCTCGGCCTCCTTGATCTGCTTCTTGAGCTCCGCCTCTTCGGTGTTGAGCGCCAGCCAGCGACCCAGTGCCTCGGTCTCCTCGGCGTTCTGCTGGGCGGTCTGCTTGTCGGCCTTAAGTTCCTTGAGCCGGGCCGCGACGCTCAGCTTGTTGACCTTGTCCAGCTCGGCGAACGCCCCTTCCTCGCCCCCCTGCTCTTCTTCGAGTTCGGCGAGCTGCGCGGCGAGCCCCTCGAGCTGGCCGGCCAGCTCGTCGAGCGCCTGCTGCTGCGGGGCAAAGTACCGCGCCACAATCAGCGGCTTGGGAGTCAGGTCGCAGTTCCAACCCTTGTCGACTTCCTTTCCGGGCTTGCCGTCCTTGCCCGGCTTGCTCACGAGCACGCGATAGGTCTCGGCCCGCCAGCCGTCGGCGGCGATCAGGTAGCAATCGTCCTGCATCGTCGTGGCCCAGTAGTCCATCAGGTGCTGATAGACGTCGTAGGCATCGATCAGCGGCTGATCGCGATAATGGGCCAGCAGGTCTTCGGACACCTCGGCGATAATCTGCTTCGGATGACAACCCGCCGCCAGCCGCCGCAGCCGCTTGGCCTGCCGTTTGCGCCAGACGGCGAAATGCTCGTTCATCCCGGCGATGAACGCCGCAAACTCGGGATGTTCGTAGATCGTCGTCTTGATCGTGCCCCGCTCGACCGCCAGATCGACGTAGCCCGGGCGGTTGGGGCGGAACAAGGTTTGACGCAGGCCCGGGCAGACCTGCCAGTAGCAGCTCAGGCCGTCGAGATCGCGCTCGGGAATGCCGCCGCGGAGATGGCCGTCGATGTCCTGCAGATCCTCGGGCTCCTGGCTGTCGATGTAGCGCGGCAGGTTGAGGTTGAACTCGTTCCGCTCGATCTCGTCGAACGGGACCAGCCGCGCGTACTTGGGAATCTCGACCTGCTTGTTGAAGGTGTCGACGATCTTGTGGATGTCCTGGGCCCGGAGGCGGTTCTTGGGCCCGTCCTTCATGAACCCGCGGCTGGCATCGATCAGAAAGATGCCTTTGCGGGCCTGCGCGTGGCGCTTGTCGACGACGACGATGCAGGCCGGGATGCCGGTGCCGTAGAACAGGTTGGCCGGCAGGCCGATGATCCCCTTGAGGTAGCCCTTGCGAACGAGGTTGCGGCGGATGTCGGCCTCGGCATTGCCGCGAAACAGCACGCCGTGGGGCAGGATGCAGGCGCCGCAGCCGGTGCTCTTGAGCGAGCGGACGATGTGCAGCAGATAGGCGTAGTCGCCTTGCTTGCCCGGCGGGGTGCCGAAGCTTTGGAACCGGTCGAACGGGTCGTGCGCCGGATCGAGCCCAGTGCTCCAGCGCTTGTCGGAAAACGGTGGATTGGCGACGACGTAGTCGAACGTCTTGAGGGTGTCGCCGTCCTTGAACTTGGGCGTGGTCAGGGTGTTGCCCTGCTCGATCAGGGCGGTGGGGTTGTTGTGGAGGATCATGTTCATGCGGGCCAGGGCGCTGGTGGCGGTGTCTTTTTCCTGGCCGTAGAGGGTGACCTCGGTGCCGGCCTCGTCGCCGACCTTGAGCAACAACGAACCGGAGCCGCAGGTCGGGTCGTAGACGGTCGTGGCGGCGCTGGTCTTGGCCTGGCGAATGCCGACGATCTGGGCCATCACGCGGCTGACCTCGGCGGGCGTGTAGAACTGGCCCTTGCTCTTGCCACTTTCGGTGGCGAAGTGCCGCATCAGGTATTCGTAGGCATCGCCAAGAATGTCGTCGCCGTCGGCGCGGTTCTTGGAAAAATCGAGGGCCTTGTTCTCGAAGATGGCGATCAGGTTGGTGAGCCGATCGACCAGCTCCTTGCCGCTGCCGAGCTTGGTGGCGTCGTTGAAGTCGGGGAAGTCGGCCAGCTTGTTGGCCGCGGCCAGCGGGGCGAGGATTCGCTTGTTGATCTGGTCGCCGATGTCGGGCTTGCCCTTCAGCGCGACCAGATCCTTGAAGCTGGCCCCCTTGGGGATCGTGATCGGCGCATAGGGCACGCCGGCGTACTTGTCGCTGATGTACTTGAGGAACAGCAGGACCAGCACGTAGTCCTTGTACTGGCTGGCATCCATGCCGCCGCGCAGCTCGTCGCACGATTGCCAGAGGGAGGAGTAGAGTTCAGTTTTTTGAGCGCCATGCGATGCGAATCTTGATGAGGGCTGCCCGAGAGGCGTGCGGAAGGCGGGACCCGGTGGGCCCGCCGGATGCGGACGACCCAGCATGATAACGGGGCAACGGGCGAGAACTGAAGCGGGCGCGGGGAACGGTGCGGGCTTTACGTCGCCGCGGGGACCCAGACGAAGTGCTCATCGCGCAGTTGCTGCTCGCCCTGCCAGCGGTAGGCACACAGCAGGCCGCCCTTGGCGACGCTGTAATCGATACAGGCGACGTTGTTTGCCAACACGGTCGGTCGGGGGGCGCTGAGCCAGTAGTGGCCGAAGAAGACCGGCGGGGCATCGGTGGGATAGCCGTTGGCTTGCCGTGCGTTCACGGCAAGCGGCAGCTCGCAAGCGACGGGATCGGCCTGCAGCGCGTAGCTGCGGTAGGTCTGACCGACCGGGGGCAGATACCAGCGGGCGCGAATGCTGCTGCGCGGGTGACCATCTTTGTCGAGGAACTGCAGTCCGTCAGGCAGCTCGAGTTCGCGGCCTTTGAGCAATGTTTCGACCGGCTCATAGAGCTCGCCGAGGGGGCTGCAGGCGGCGTGCAAAAACTCGTCGGTGAGCGGGCCGTCAGCGAGCGCCGACGCGACCTGCTGCTGGGCGGAATCGTCCCAGCAGGCGTGGATGACCCGCAGGCCGTCGAGTTCTAGCCAGAGCGGTAAAGTGCGGAACCAATCGAGGGCCGCGGTCCGTTGGGCGTGGTCGAGTTGAGTGAGCGTTTGGCAGTGCTGGTGGATGTTCTTCTCGGTGTGCGGCCGCAGGCAGGCGCCGGGCTCGTGGCGGTTCGCCGTGTGGAATGCCAAGGCATTGAGCTCGTGGTTACCCAACACCGCCAGCGCCGTGCCGGCGGCGACCATGGCTTGGGCGAGCTCGAGGACGCGGGCGATCTGCGGCCCGCGGTCGATAAAGTCGCCCAGGAAGATGACACGGCGCTCGGGATGGGCGTAGACGCCGTCCTGGGGACGGTAGCCAAGTTGCTGGAGCAACGCCTCCAGCTCATCGGCATGGCCGTGGATGTCGCCGATCAGGTCGTACATGGCGCGTAGGGGTGATCCGCAATTTGTAGTTTGCGAGTCGGGATTGGCAGTTCCGGAACCCTGCTGTGGCCCATGCGGGCGGCTGGCCCGAGGGACTGTCCACGGTTGCGACGCTGCGCCATGGTGGCCAAGAGAATCCGCCCTTTCAAGGTCTTGCTCGACCGGGTTTTCGATTGCCGCGCGTGTGACCCAACGTGTCAGGCCTGGGACTAAACTCCAGGGTCCCAAAAAGTTAAGCCCGGCCACCTGAAGTGACGCAGACCGCAAGGGTCGCTGGGCAGGCGATAGATTTCTCCGTTGTCGTGGCGTCTCGGTGAGGAACGCCCGCGCGCTATTTCACTCGGCCACCGGGTAAGGAATAATCGGCTGCTTTGCCGCAGTATTACATCGAAAGGTTTCCCACCGAGGGCAGTGTGCATGTCACCGCAGCCAGGGGCTCCTGCCGTCGAGGCAGCTCGGGGCAACACGCGTCTACGACTCGAGCAATGGGCTCACAATCCGGCCTGCCAAGCCAACACGATCTCAGCAGTCCGCAATGTGCGGATGGTGGACGTGGCCAAGCAGGCTGGGCTGCCCGCGACGTTCGGCCAGTCCCCTTTCGCCATTGCCCGTGGCACGCAGTTTGAGGCAGGACTGTTCCGCGAGGACGGAGAGAGGCTCCGTAAGGCGCTCATCGAATCCCAGGTGTTACCATCGGGGTCCCGGGGCTTTCTCGATTTGCGAACGCGCCAAAACGGTGGCACCTCCGTTCGGTCACTGGGCGAAGCACAAGCGCTCACGCTGCAGCTCTTGCGCGACGTGGCGACTCGACCCCAGGCTGCCGACGTCCCAGCTCTGGTCGCCGGGGCTACGATCCGCGTTCCTCGGGGGATTCTCCTACCCGAGGCCATTCTGATTATTGATGTGCTCGCGATCCGCACTGACGGCGAGCAGCCGGAGGTGATCGTCGGCGAGATTAAGACCTATCCCGACCGCGGCGGTCACACCGATCCGCACCAGTTGGCCTTGGCTCGCGCCCAGGCGGGCATCTACGTTCACGGGCTGCAATTAGTCGCAATGGAACTGGATTTGGCCCCGCTGGAGATCGCGCTGACGGGGTTTCTCGTCTTGACCCGCCCCGGGACGAATCAGCCAGCGATCCGGGCCCGTGAGGATTTTGCCTATCAGGCGGAGCGGGCCAAGCGGGGCTTTGTCCTGCTCGAACAAGCCGCGCAGCAACTGGACCCCGAGCTTTGGGCGGCCCCTGATCAGCGGCCACCTGCGGCATTGATCGACGCGATCCTGCAGGCCGACACCGAGTATGGCGAGGAGTGTCTCGCGTTCTGCGATCTGGCCCCGCGCTGCTTCGACCGGGCCTGCCAGTGCGGCGACCCGCGCATCTTGGGACAGGAGATGCAGCGTTTCTTAGGTGGCCTTGCCCTCGAGCGTGCGATTGCATTGCTCGACGGCGCGGAACCCAGCAACGACGTCGAGCGGGATGTTGTCCGGCGGATTCGTGACGAGGAGCTCGGCCTATGATGCCGCGACAACTCCTGCGCCGACTCCGTGCCTATCAGGCCGGACAGCCGCTGCCGTGTGGTGAAAAGCTTCGCGTCTGGCTTGCAGACCCCGTGGATTGCCTGCTGATCAGCTTTGTCCGGATGGGGGGCGAATCTCGCCCTTGGGGCGTGGCGTATGGTTCGCCTCACGAACCGCCAACTGTCCTGACGGTGCCCGAGGCGCGGAACCGCGATCTCGTGGCGCAGATGATGGCGCAGTTTGCGCCCGCGCTGCTGCGTCACCTGCGCCATCCCGACTACCAGCCGTCGAAACCCGATTCGGCGGAGGATTTGCGGCCGCTGCGTCAAGTATGGCTGGCGAACGACACCCACCTCGACATGTTGCATCAACTCGAATACGCCTTCGCGCGGACTCAGCATGGAGGCGCACAGCGGCCAGTGCTGAATGCGCTAGGCCGAGCGTGCGGTTGGCTGTTTCGCGAATCGCAACGGCCGGGGCAGATGGCGGTCATCGTGGCGGCACAGGCGTTGCGCGAAGCGTACACCTTTCCTGCTGAGACGATTCGGCAACAGCACCTTGGCTATCTGCTCGCTTGGCTGGAGACCGACGGCGATTACGCGGCACGATTGACAAATGCCTCTCAAGCAGAGCGTCAATCGACCTCCACCACCCTGGATCCCCAGTTCGAACGCGCAGGTCTCGACGATTGGGTGGCCCGCTGGGGTGCTGCCGCCCGAGTGGGTGAAGCGGCAGATATGCAACGGTGGTCGTCACGAATCGATACGGTGATTCGCGAGGAATTACAGCGGCGTCACGATCTTCTGGTCAACAGCCTCGTCCGCTTGCGATCCGACCCGCGAGCCGTGAACCAAGGTGTGGCGACCCTTGTGCGGGCCACGGTTCAAGAGCAATGGCTCCAATACACGCGACTCGAATTGAATCGCGATGACGAGCTCGATGGACCTGCGTTCTTTCCCGCGGCGGAGACCGATCGACATCCGGCCGCGGCGGCGTCGCGGTACTTGGTGCACCAAGCGGCGGCCGAACTGGTCGAGGGGCTGCTGGTGCACGATGATGCCGAGTTGTTAGCGGAAGCAATCGCCGCGGGGGATGCTTTTCAAGGTAACATCCGGGCCGCCCATGAGGCTAGCGATGGCCGCAGCACGCGCCCTGTCTGGACCATCCAAGATGCTGCCAACCGACAATTGCGCCTCAGGATCGAGAGCCGCGTTTCCGTGGTCGGATTTCCAGAGCGCCACGGGGTGATTACCGGCATCCGTCCCGCAGGAGACGGAACCTTGTTGATCGATGTCGAACTCAAAGGCCGCAAAACCGATCGCCAACCTGGGCCTGGGCTCCATGCCTTTGCACCAACGGACGCACGGTCGCTCGTCGGGCGGTCGGTTGCCTTTGTGACCCGGGCAGCCGACGAGATCTCGCGCACCAAATCACGTCGGGTTTGGCAACAGCAGGGCCCGGGCGCCTGGTTAACCCACGCCGTCCCGGGCACACGTTTTCCGCACCCGGGAGAGGAGGACGAAGCTCCAGAGCCCGATGACGCCCTCGTCGTCGATCAGGCCCTGCGACGCACGCGGGAGGCTACCCCGTGACCTCCCGGGTACAAATTGAGGCCGTTAGTCAACAGGTGGCTGCACAGCTCAGCGAGTTCGTGCGCCGAGGGCGTGGCCTGTGCTTGATCAAGGCCCCGCCTGGGTCGGGCAAGACCTACACCCTGATGCAGGCGGTCGCGGTGGCCGTCGCCCAGGGACGACGGGTGGCCGTCGCCACGCAAACCAATGCCCAGGCCGATGACATCTGTCATCGGCTCAGCCGCGATTATCGCGGCACGCCGGTTTGGCGGTTTGCGGCTGCCGATAGTGCACCTCCCGAGGGGTGGCCCCGAACCGTGTCCTGGATCACTACCGCGCGGGCTCTGCCTGAAACGGCCGGCGTTGTTATCGGCACCACGGCGAAGTGGTCGCTCACCCCATTGACCGCCGCCTTCGATCTGCTCTGCGTGGACGAAGCCTGGCAAATGTGTTGGGCCGATTTCATGCTCCTGCAGCAGGTCGCGCCGCAGTTCGTTTTGATCGGTGATCCAGGCCAGATCCCGCCGGTGGTGGCCATTAAGGTGCACCGCTGGGAGACGTCGCCCCGGGCGCCGCATTTGCCGGCGCCGGAACTGTTGCTTGCCGACCCATCAGTCGAAAAGCTCGCACTCGAATTGCCCGCTTGCCGACGGTTACCCGCCGATTCGGTGGAGCTTGTCCGACCGTTTTATGATTTTGAGTTTGGGGCGTGGGCCGCGCCCGGTGAACGCTATCTTCGCGTGGCGGGTCCTGGGAGCGGCGATCCGCTCGATCGCCTTCTAGGCATGCTGGATGAGGCCACCGCGGCGATCGCCACCTTGAAGACCGCACCTCAAGGGCCGCCACTCGAGCAAGACAACCAAATTGCCGATTTGGCGGCCGCGCTTGCGCAGCGGGCCCTCGTGCGGCAGGCGCAGGTTGCTGACACCGATGACGCAAGACCGGTTCCGCTCCAACCTCAAGATATCGGCATCAGTGCCACCCACCGCGTTCTCAACAGCGCCATGCTCCGCGCCTTGCCCGACGCGCTTCAAGAGTCCCCAGGCGGCATTCGCGTCGATACGCCGGAACGGTGGCAGGGGCTCGAGCGAAAGCTGATGATCGTCGTCCACCCCTTGTCCGGTATCAGCCGACCCTCGGAGTTTGATCTGGAGACGGGGCGGCTGTGCGTGATGGCTTCGCGGCATCGGTCGGCGTTGCTGATCGTCACCCGCGATCACGTTCCGCAGACGCTCGATCGGTATATGCCTCGCGCCGAGCAAGCCCCAGGCCGGCCCGATGTAACGGGACGGGGCCATTGGCAGCATCTTCAGTTCTGGCAGACGCTTGCGGGTGGCGGACGCATTGTGAGTTGTGCGTAAGTCTACTTCACCAAGGGATGCCGATAGGGCTGCTACCGCGATTCGCACCCATCATGGCGTTTTCGAACTATTCTGTTCAGAAAAAAAGGCTGGCTCTCCGACCCAGCATGGTGGCTTGAGGATCGATAATGATCATGTCGGGGAGTTAGTTCAACGCCGCGATAATCCAAGTCGTTCGTCTTGCTGCAGGAGTTCACCGTGGACGATCTTCTCTCCTTCAACTGTGCTCATTGCCGTACAAAGCTTCAAATTGATAGGAAGCACATCGGGCGTCGGGGCAAATGCCCCAAATGCGGCGAAGAGATGCAAATCGAGCCCGCGATTGAGTTGTTGGCAGACGAGGCGCCACCTGCGATTCACTGGAAAACAGACCCGCGGATTCCAGTGTCTATCCGGCAGTCATTGTGTGACGAACATGCTGATTGTTTGCGAATCACCCAGTTTACGGACCAGCAGCTTCGCGCCTTAGACCATTGGGCTTACAGGCTCTATAATCTTGGAAAGCATGAGACAGGCACCATTGAAGAAATAAAATTCAGCGCACACTTGGTCGTTTTGGATGACGGCAGCGAATGGGAAGTGGATGATGACGCCGCATGGATCGTGGACGGCTGGTCGGTCAGAGACCAAGTGGTCATAATCGACGGTGAGATGTGCAACATCACCCACTGTGACAGGGCTGCCGTCTCTAAAGTTGATTAGCAGCCCTCAGTCGTTGGGATGACTGTTAGTCATGCAACTTGGATCGGTCAGTTGGCAGTTGATCAGCGTTCACGCGAAAGCCATGCCGGGTTGCCAAATCGACGATTTTCAGGCCTTGCCGAGCCTGCTTGAGGCTGGGGAGTCGCCCGTTGCGGCGCAACTGTCCCAGCGAGTAAGCCAAGCTTCGCTGCCAGGCTTCGAGATGGCCGTTGACTTTGGCCCAGTGCGATAGCGCTCCCCAATAGGCTGCCGGGAATTTCACCACTTCGTAGATCAGGGCCTTATCTTCGGGCCCTAGCTCGGCCGGCTGCGAAGCATGCTCGCTTTGGCCGGCCAGGGCGTACCGCGCGCCCTTTCTTTCGCCCCATTGCATGATCCGCTCACGTGCGAGCAGTTCGCTCCGCACCACGGTCCAACGCGACTCGGGAAGACTGGTGCGAAACAGGATTTGGGCCCGCTTGAGGGGCTCGCCGGCATCGGCCAGGCATTGAGCGACGAGTTCTAGTTCCGCCTCCGTCGGCGGTGAGGTGTCCGACGATTCTTCCTCGTCATCGGCTTCCTCGAGGAGCTCTTTCCCGTCGGACTCCAGCTCGTGGACCAGGCCGTTTGGCGTGAGCTCGAACTCCGGTTCCTCGCGATCGTCTTCTTCCGTCCCAGGGGGCGGCTCCAGGGCGATGGTGTTCTCCGGTTTTTCGGCGACCTGTTTGCCGAGGGCCTCAAGGCATTCGATGCCGGAAACTTTGCGAAGGACTGTCTGTGCCTGGTTCGGAGCGGCTGCACCCGCGCGCAACGGTTGGATGCCCTGGTGGGTCAGGGAAGCACAGAGCTCGTCGAGGGCCGGAGTCGGACGGGCGTAGAACTGACTGCCGCGGATCCGCAAGAACCGCCAGCCGCAGCGTTCCAGGATTCGCTGACGCTGCATGTCATGGTCCCATCGCTCAGGGCCATGCCACACATCCCCATTGCATTCGATCGCGATTCGCCCGTGGTTATCTTCGACCACGAGATCGATCCGGCGGCCGGCAACCTCGAATTGGGGCAGGACCCGATAGCCGCGTGCCACCAGGGCCTCGGCGACGTCGCGCTCGAATTGACTTTCGCACCGGCTCAAGTCGGTTGTCAACGCAACCATACTCGGATTGTAAAAATATTCCAGCAGCTTACGCCGCATGCAGTTGGGGTTCAGGTCGTCGATGTCGACGCTGTGGAACAGCCAGACTTGATCGCGAGCACGTGACACCGCCACGTTGAACCTCTGACGATAGGTTTCCCGCGTCATGGCGGCGAAACGTCGATCGCCTTCCAAGGCAGCAACCAAGCTCAAGAAGACTACATCCCGCTCGTCGCCCTGGAAGCTGTACGGGTCACCGCACAGCAGCTGCCGCCGCGGGTCTTTGAAGGGCTCAGGACCGACCGCTTCCAGCAGCAGGTGCTCAATCAAGCGGGCCTGTTCTTGACCCTGCAGGCACACCACGCCGAAACTTTTACCGCTGTATTCCGGCTGTTGCAGGCAGGCTTGGACTTGGTGAACAATCGCTGCGGCTTCCGGGCGATTGATCACCTTGGAATCGCGACCCTCCCGATAGCCATCGATGACGCGGCAGACGACCAGTGGGTCGAGTCGCGTGGGCGCGTACTGGCGCAATGGAACCAGCGGCGTGTCCTGGTAACACAAGTCGTTCGAAAAGCGAATAATCTCGGGCACGCAGCGAAAGTGCTCGCGGAGGGTTGTTCGGGTGCCGTAACGAATGGCCGCCTGCTCGAACAAGCTGAACTGCGGCTTCAAGGTTGCGGCGAGCGGATCATCGGCGAGGTGCTGCTGGATCAGCAGTTGCACCTGAGACTGATCGATGAATCCGCCCTCCGGCGAGATCTGCTTGTCATCGCCGACGATGATGCACTGCTTGGCCAAATACTGCAGCAACAAACCCTCGGGTCCCGTCTGGCTGGCCTCATCGACGATCACGACATCGTAGATTTCCGGTTCCATCTCGATCTGCTCGACCACCCGGTGTAAGGGCATGATCCAGGCGGGAATGGCCGAGCGGCATTGCTGCATCTGCTCGCGCGCAGCGCGGCGATTCGATTCGGCGTACTTGCCGGTCCGGCCGAGCTTTTTGACGAGCTTTTCCCAGGCCACCAGTGCCCGCCCCAGGCTGCGATTGGCCTGCAGCCGCACTTGGGTTCCGCGCCAGGTTTTGGCGGCGACTAGATTCTCGGTCGCTTGGGCCAGTTGCGCCTCGGCCGCTTGCCGGGCCGCCGCGGTGCCGGCTTGTGCGAGCTGCGAAACGTGTTGATCCAACCAGTTCCTGGCAAACCGCCATTGCCACGCCTTCCCCAAGTGGTCGAGGCGGTCGCGCAGAGCGGCTCGCGCCTGCGGATCATGGATCGCCGCAACAAGCGGCTTGGCTCCGGCGCGCTGCAGCAGCTCTTCGAACCCGGCGACGGTCTCGGCCCGTTGCTTACGCTCATGCAAAGCGGCCAATTTTTGGAGATGCCGGCCATATGCCGCGGTATCCCCTTGGCGAACATCGGTTGCCAAACGGTCTCGAAATTTGACCAACGACGCTTCGCGGATTGCCTGTTGCACGCGGCTGACCAGTTCGCTGAACCTGTCGCGAACTTGTCGTTCTTCTTGGGCGTGCCTCGCCCGCTCGATCGCTTGCAGAAACAGGTCGGTTTGCGGTCGACCCTGCAGTGGTGGAGGAGCCAGTGACAGCGCCCGCAAGCGGTCCGCCAGCTGCGTGGTCACGTCGACGATTTTGTGGATGGTTTGCAGCTGTTGATGCGCCTGGCGTAAGGCCGTCACCTGGCGGGCGAGGGAGCCATTCGGCGGCGCTTGATGCACCGACCAGTGAGACCAAGTGGCCTCGATCTCGATCAGCAGGCGGAAGTAGTCGCGAGTCGCTTCGAGGGCGGCCGGCGTGTCGGCCAAGCGTCCATTGATGCGGAACTGAGACCAGAGGTAGGCAGTGCGTCGCACTACCTTGGGGCGCAAGATCCAGATGCCCAGGCTACGGCGTTGTGCCAAATGAGCGAGCAGGTCTTCGGCGTCCGCGAGGGCTTGATGGGGAGTGACCCCAGGGGGAAGTTCGTCCACCGCGGGCAAGCTGCGCACCGAAGGCGTGTGGCGCTCAAGCGTTTCGGCCGTATTCTGCGATAGCTCCTGCCAATCGAGTCGGTTCCCGCCGCGCAAATCCGCCAGCGCTTGACGGTGCCAAGGCTCGAGCGCCTCGGACAATTCCAACCAGGCGGCCTGCAGCTGAGTAGCGACGTTCTGCAGAGCAGATAACTCCGCGAGCGGCAACTGCACCAAGTGCTCATGGAGCTCGGAGTTTCCCGTCGCCGTGACGCGAGCCTTGAGACGCACCATTTTGAGGCGATCCACAGCCTGATCGAGTTCCGCGACGGAGGGCAGCACATTCGCGCCGGGGAGTTGCAGGGTCAGCAGCTGTCGGTCTTGCGAAGCTTCGGACCAGAAGCTGAAAAGCTCTTCGAGCTGCGCGGCCGTGAGCGGGCAAATCGGTTGGAGCGGGGCTGATGGAAACCAGTCGTACCGGTCAGCCTCCATGGCCAACTGCTGGGCGAGCGCTTGTGCTTTACCACGATAAGGGGTCGAGGGAATGGTGATCGTGGCTAATTCCGTACGGCGCTGTTCCGCGTCGAGTGTGTGTAGCCGCGCCAGTTCCGCCCGCATTTCACAACGTTGCTTACGATGCACGTCGATCGCTTGGTCGAGTTGCTCCAGTGAGGTGTTCGCTGTGTAACGCAGGATTCCCTGCACGGAGGCTTCCAGGCTCGCCATGGCTTCTTGGTTTTCACCCAGGAGGCTGACGGCGAGTGGTTTGATCTCGGTCGGGAACTTATCCCGGAGCACCTTCAGCGCGCGGGGCGTCTGGCTGGTAACCAAGACTCGCCGGCCCTGGGCGAGAAAATGGCAGACCAAATTCGTAATCGTGTGGCTCTTTCCGGTGCCGGGCGGCCCTTGCACCAAAACCCCCGTACGGCCGCCCAATCGCTCGATGATCTGTTCTTGTTCCCGGTTGTAGGGCAATGGAAATAGAATGCCATCCGACTCGGAGTGGTCCGCGGGGATGGTGGAATCCGCGGCGGTGCTCCGCTGCGACAGGTCCTTGGGGGCATCGTCGCTGGTAACCAGCTCGGCGATGCCGGCTGGCAGCCGGCCTCCGGTGTGGATTTGCTCACTGATTCTCTGTAGGGCAGCCCGCAGGGATCGTCCCATCCGCGGGCGGAGGATGAGCACAGGTGCAAAGCACACCTGGGGAACTTCCGTTACGCGCGTGGGGGGCTCGAGGGCATCTTCATATTGCGCGTCCGAATGCAGGCCATGCACGTACGCAGTCAGCAGCGATCGCAAGTCTGCTCGTTCCCAGGGCGAGCCGAGTTGTTGGATTTGCTCACGAGTACGGTGTTGAAGTTCGATAGCGGGTCGTTCGTCGACTTCCAGCATGTCCTGCTCGAGCGACAGGTTGACACCGTCGACGGAAGGTGACACTCGGAGGCAACCGGAGGTGGCCTCCAGTTCAATGGCCACACTCGCCGTGATCAAAGGATGATAGATCCGCTGGTTGCGCGGGGTGACCCAGGCCAGCAACCCAAAGCCGAACCGCAACTCGTATTGCTCACCACGCCGCAACTGCTCCTGATAGATTTTGAACAGTCGGCTGTAGGCGTCTTGCACGAGCAGCCAATGGCGCTGCTTGGTCTGCCAGGGCAACCACTGGTCTTCGAGGAAACGCTGCCAAGCGGTGAGCACCTCGGGGTGATCGACTAAGCGAAGGTGAGGTGTTGGGAGCGCTTCCTCGCTGTCGCCCGAATCGATCGGCGGCTGCCAGCCGGGATCGGCAATCTCTTCCCGAAGTTGCGGGACCTGGTTCACTTGCTCTAAGGATGAGAGCTCAAGCCACGGTTGGCAGATTTCGGGACAGCGGGGTCGCGCAGGTGGTCGCGGCTTATCTATCCGCAGCCAGGCCTCCTCTTCGTCGTCCGGTGTTTGGGCCTGCGCGAAGCAGTGAGGATCAGCGGGTAGCCGGTGGATCCAGAAAAGGCCGGTCGACGGGCTGATGTCGCGGACAACTTTGGTCCGCATCGCAACCAGATCGGCCAAATAGGCGAACAAGCGAGCGGCACGATCATTGGCAGGACTGGCAACCGGCGACGTCATGAGCGTCCATCTTCAAATTCATCGAAATCTCACGATCCGCAGCGCCCCACGGCACACTTGGAAATCTGAGAGGCAGACAAAGGCCGCAACGGCGTCCTTTCGACTTCCCAATAGTGGCTGATTGTAAACCGGGACTCAAGCTGTCCAATCGCCAACCAGTCAGGGATGCCAAAATCGATGCCTTCGATGCGCGAAACATACTACCGAGGACGCGTTTTCGCCCGGCAGCTCGTATTTGGTGGAGCCGGATACACGGCCGGTATACAACGAGGAATTGGACGGATCAGTGACAAATTTCCGCTGAAAACGCCACCAGGTTGATGGGCTCGCGGACCATCTCAGTACGATCTTGACGAGGCTACCGGCCGAGCAATCTATCGAGCAGTGACACCAGGCCGTCGCTGTTGCCACATCATGCGGACAGGATCGCTGCGTTGACGGCAAAGCGGCCTTCAGTGATCGTCGCGACGGGTGCCGGAATGCCATCTTGCGCTACGGTGGTGTCGCGTAATTGGGCGGATCAGGGAGCGCCGCTTTGGCAGCGTCTTACCCCGTGACCAAAGGTGTCATACGCGTGGCCTAGGTGGACAAACGTTTCGAGGCCTTCCGCGTTTTGCTGTTCTGGAGCGATGGTGCCGGCCGAGAAAGCGGGATCATGTTGTGGGCCGACCCATTCGCACTGGCCGCCTGGAGAACAAGCCCCGCGGAATCGATCGCCCGGATTGCTTGCGTTCGTTGAATGCTCGGATCAAAGTTAATCACGATATTCAGTTTGAAATCGCCGGGCCACACCGCAGAGTCGTGGCTGGAATTGAAGCAATGCAGGTGGGGGCTGCTCCGCATGGCTCGTAACGAACAACTGATTCGGCAACTGAAGCTGCTGCAAATCCTCGAGGAGTCGCGCTATGGTTGTACGCTCGAGGAGCTTCGTGCGGGCTTGCTCGAGCGGCTCGGCCTGTCGTCGCTGTCGACACGCACAGTTCGCCGCGATCTCGAGGCCCTGCAGGCTGCCGGGTTCGATGTCGACACGACGACCTCCGAGGCGCGGGGCACGGTCTGGAAGCTGGGCCGTACATTGCGTCGCTTGCCGGAGCTCTCGGCCACGTGTACGGAGTTGCTGGCCCTCTCGGCCGGACGTGATTTGCTCTTGGCACTCAGCGGCACCCCGTTCGCCCAGGGCATCGAGTCCTTCTGGGAAAAAATCCGCGAGGCCTTGCCCGAACCCGTCTGGAAGCATTTCGAACGCCGCCGTCAAAAGCTGATCGTCCGCACGATACCGCACAAGTCGTACGCCACCAAGGCTGGAATCCTGGCGACGCTCAATCGCGCGATCCTCGAACACCGTCGGGTTGAGATTGCCTATCAGGGGCTGGGGAAACCCCGCCCGATGCCACGGAAGATCGAACCGCTGGGCTTGGCCGTGTACCAAGGCAGCATCTATGCAGTCGCCTCGGCCTGCGATGCGGCGCCCGACGAGCCACCGCGGCACTTCAAGCTGGACCGGATTAGTCGCTCGCAGCTATTGGACGAGCGGTTTGCGCCGCGAGCGTTCGATCTGCAGAGCCATTTCAGCCACAGCGTAGGCGTCTATAAGGCTGCTCGACCGCAGCGGTTTCGGATTCGCTTTTCGGCGCTCGTGGCTCCCTGGGCCAGTGAGACGCCTTGGCATCCGCAGGCCAAGCTCGAGCCGTTGGATGACGGCGGGCTGATGATGACGTTGACGGCCGCTTACGAGGCCGAGATCGTGCCCAAAGTGCTGGGCCTGGGGGCCGAAGTAGAGATCCTGGAGCCGGCCTCAGCTCGACGTGCGGTCGAACAAATCGCTCGACGCATGGTCGCCGTCTACGGAGAGGCGACAGCGCCCATGTCTTGTGATGGCGAGCGGATCGCCGCAGCTCCAGCGAACTGACGGCTCCACTGCGACTGCGGGTGGAGCCGCTTCACCGGAGCACATCACCATCGTTTCGCGCGCGGGCAGTTAAAGAATTGGGGCCGTTGGACCAAATGTGTCACGGCCGCGCAGACAATCGTCTTGCAGGAGCCAAGCAGGGGCCAATCCATGGGCTTCGGCTGAGTTCCGCACCGAACTTCGCGGTGCAAAGAGAGTCCGCGCGGCACGGCATGCTGCCGAATCGAGGCAGTCGGCATCGAGCGTGTCCTCGCGGACCTTCTTTCCATCGCGACAGGCGTCTGCCCAGGAACCCGATCCAACGGGCAGCCACCAGGTGGCAGCTTTGCATCGGCGGTGCCGCGGCTCTGGTCCGAGCCGCGAGCGGCTTCCGGTGCGCGCAGCGGAATCGAACAAGCAATCTTGTCTCCCAGGGGCACCTCAAGATGAACAAACAGATTTGGCTGTGGTTGGCGCTGCTAGGGGCTTGGCCGCAGGCATCGGTCGCTCAAAGCTACCGCCAAAACCTGGTTCTCGACACCGCGTTTGGCTCGAACCCGTTACGCGTGTCCAACGCGTTCATTCGCTATGAGCCCTTTGGGCCGCCCCAGATCCGCTATTGGCAACCAGCGGTCGCCAATACCTGGGGCGAGGTCGTTTACCGCTTCGATTTGCCGTTTGCGGCACGGACCGCTGAACTGTTTGCGCCAGCAAGCGTCTACACCCTGGGCGGACCTGCCAACTTTGACCCGGATGCGGAGGCGCACGTCGAAGTCTCTCTCGACGACGTCCAGTGGCGAACGATCTATTCCGGTGTGCCCGGCAATGTCCCACCGTCACTGCCGATCGACCTGACCGGTTGGATCGACGACGCTACGAGCTTGTATGTGCGGGCCCGGCTGCGGACCTCGACCGACTACGGCGATTTCTCCACCTCGCAATTCATCCGCACGGCGCCGGGTGACGGCGGGTACCTGAAGATCACTGGTGCCGATTCGCCATCCGTCGCCAATTTGGCCGCGGCGGTCAGCCCGCCGGGCTCGAGCCCCGGCTACGACGGGCCGGTGCTCCGCTACGGTTTGACCGATTCGGGTGACGTGGTGGATCTGCCGGACCTCTACGGGGCGCCCACCAGCAGCATGCACGATCCGATGGGTCTGGCATTCGACCGTCACGGCGAACTGTTCGTCGGCAACCGTTTTGGCAACCAACCGGGCGCCGGGAGTATCTCGCGATTCCGCTACAGCGCCGAAGGAATCCGTGTCGAAGGCGCTCCCATCATGGGCAATGGCCTGGAAGCCGTCCACGGCTTGGCGTTCAGCCCGAACGGCGAACTATTCGCGGCCAACTACCTGGCTGGCAGCATCTCGCGATTCACCTTTGACGACCGGGGGGAGGCGATCCCGCATGGCCAGATCACGGGTCTTACGCCCGGCCAGACGATTGGCGTCGCGTTCTCGCCCGCTGGCGAGCTCTTCGTCTCGGAGTACACGCAGGTTCGCCGCTTTATGATCGATCCGCTTACCGGCGAGGCGCTATCCAACGGCGCGTTTCAAGTCCCCGGCGAGCAGAAGCTGCATTTTTTGGAGTTCGATCGGTACGGGCGGCTATTCATCGCCGGCCTGGATTCCAACACGGTCTACCAATACTCGTTTCTCACCAGCGGTGCCCCCAGTCTGCTGAACAGCTTTGCGGTGCCCGAGCCGATTGGCTTGGCCTTCACCGCGGACGGGGAACTGTTGGTCAGCTCGCACGGCAGTGGCGGCATTCACCGTTTCACTTTCGATGTCGGCCGCCACGCCTTGCCCGCCGGGCACATCGAGACGGGCACTCCGCTGGGCGACCTGGCCTTCAACGTCGTTCCCGAGCCGGCTACTTGGGTGTTGGCCGTTAGTGGCGTGGCAGGACTAGCCGCGCTGCGCCGCTGGCGTCGGTGCCATTAGCCGTAACGTGCGCTTTCATTTCGTGCTAGGAGGGGCAACATGTGGCGACGTCCACTGATCTGGGGTTCGTTTGCAGTCAACCTGGCGTTGTTGGGCGTGTTGCTCTGGGGGAGCGGCCGCTGGCGTAGTCGTTCTGCGGAGACTCCGCTGAATGATCCAATCACGCGGACCTATCAGTGGGTCCATGCTCACAAATTGACGCTCGAAGGTCGGGCGTTTCGTGACACGCTAGGCCCGTACGACCGCCTGCCGCAGCGCGCCGAGACACTCGTCCCGCGAAGCGTTTGGCAGCTGGCCCACCAATCGGCGGGAATCTGTGTGCGGTTTCAGACCGACGCGCGCGAGATCGCCGTGCGCTGGCAACTACGCTCCGAGCGGTTGGCGCTGGCCGATATGCCCGCGGCCGCCGTGAGTGGTCTGGATCTTTACGCCCGCGATGCCAAGGGCAAACTGCGCTGGCTGGCCGTGGCTCATCCAACGGGCATCGACAATGCATGCGTGCTGATCGACGCCTTGGATGGATCACTGCGCGAGTACTGGCTCTACCTGCCGCTGTACAACGGGGTCGAGATGTTGCAAATCGGAGTGCCAGCTGAGTCGAGGCTTGAACCGGCATCGCCACGCGCCGCCTTGCCGCTGGTATTCTATGGTACGAGCATCACGCAAGGTCGTTCGGCCAGTCGCCCCGGGATGGCCTACCCGGCAATCTTGGGGCGACTGCTCGATCGCCCTGTGATCAACCTGGGCTTCTCGGGCAGCTGCAAGATGGAGCCCGCCGTGGTTTCGCTGCTCGCCGAGATTGAAGCGGCTGTGTACGTCGTCGATTGTCTACCCAACATGAATGGTGAGCTGGTCCGCCAGCGCACCGAAGGGGTCGTGCGGCAATTGCACGCAGCGCGCCCTGGCGTGCCGCTAGTGCTAGTCGAAGACCGCACGTACCCGGCCGCTGCGTTTCGTGCCGATCTGGCCGAGCACAACCAAGCCAGCCGCGCCGCACTGCGGCAAGTGGTCGAGCGGCTGCAGGCCGAGGGCATCGGGCCGTTGGTGCTGGTCTCGGGTGATGAGCTGCTGCGCGACGATCACGAGGCCTGTGCCGATGGCTCGCATCCGACCGACGTGGGCATGCGGCATATCAGTGAACGACTGCGTCAGGTGCTCGAGGCACAACTCCAAGCCGCTGCTGGCCAGCAGCTCGGCGGCAATGCATTCCGGCAACCCGCTGCCGGAAGCACCGCTACAGTTTCGCTCGTCCGAACCCGTTGAGGATGCCGTGGATCTTTTCGATTACTGGATCTGGGACGAGTTTCTCGATCCGGGACGACGCGCGGTGTGTCCACATTGCGGCAGCAGGCTGGATGACGCACCAACGACCGAGACGTCCGCCGATGGCACGGTGCGGGCGAACTGCCTTGGATGTGGGCGTCGCATTCGCGTGCCAGACGACGAGTGCTAAGGGGGAATACGGCACAGCAAACCTCTGGCAACGGTGATGGAACGAATGTCGCCATGGCTTCGCAAGTTGTCCTAACCACGCGCTTAGCTGTTCAATCGTTGGCAAGTCTCTGCAAACGCGTTGACCACGATCTCGGTGCAGCGGTGACTCAGCTCAGCCGTCCATGCTTGGCGACAGGGGAATTGATTCGAGGGCTTCAGAACCCGCTGTGACGCGTCGATTGACCTTGCCAGGTCCATGGAGGTCCTGCGGTCAGCGCCCGCGTGAGAGGCGCTGCTGGGCGTTTTCCTGAGGGCATGCGGATCGGCGCATCGCGAGCGGACGATGTTGGTGCATCGATTGCAAGGTCTTGCTCATGTTTGCAAGTCCCTGCCGGAGTCCGCATTGATTTGCGACGCCTCGCTGCGATCATGGTGAACGGCCAGGACGTCATCCGGGTCCAAGGCACCTTAGGCCAATCGGCGCAGTAAGAATTCTTCTCGTATTTGGCCATCCGCGATGCAGGGCGGCAGAAAGTGAAAACGTTTTCACGATTCGCGCCCTGCTCGCGTTTGCTCGCAGCAACCTCCACCAACGAAACCGGCTCGGCGCGCTGTCCTGAACGTGCCGAGCCGGCAGGGTGTGTTAGCCGACTCAGGCGACAGCAGTCGCCGCGGGCACTGCAGCTCCGCGTTCGATTGCTCCGCGCGCGACCAGGTAGGCCAGGCGGGCCCGTTCGCGCGAGGGGCGGTCGTGATAGTAGTGGGCCGAAGCGGCGGCCTGCGCGGCGGCGACGATCTCGCTTACTACCGAGGCCGCCGCCAACGGGCCTGCGGCACCCAACAAGTAGGTGCTCATGCCTGCCAGGACGTCCCCGCAACCGACCGACATCGGGAAGGAGACAGGAGAGGCGCTGGCGGGCGCTGGCCAAACGCTCAGTCGGATTCCCGTCGGGCGGTGATGCACAAACACCGGGCCCGGGCCCGTGGTCATCACGGTCAGGTGACTGGCGGCTGTGCGTTTGACGAATCCCTCGAACACTGGGCCAGGTTCGGCGCCGGCGGTTCCCGTGACCTCCCGCGCCTCGTCGAGATTCATAAACAGCGCGTGCGGCCGCAAGTCAGCGAGCGCTTCATACTGATCGCGCCCCGGGCACAAGCCCAGGTAGGTGCTCGTCGTGTGGCCCCACTGCAGCAACTCGGCCGTCAGTTCGGGGCTCATCCGCCCCAACAGCACCGCACCGCTGCGGGCAATCTGGCTCTTGAGCCGCCGGCTCGAGACAGGATCCAGATCGGCGGAAAGGTCGATCTCGGCCCGCAGCCGAGCGATCTGCCGCGAGCCACGCGCGTCCATCATGACGCGCGAGCGATTGGTCCGCTTGCCGCGGACCTGGCAGAGGCACGGTTCGGTCAGCCGCAGATGATCGACGGCTTCGTGCGCTTGGCCCAACTCAGACTCGCCAACGAGGGCGAACAGACTTAAGCAGGCCTCGGGCACGAGTTGCCGCACCCCTGCACAGGCGAAGACACCGAGTCCGCCGGCCTGATCGTCCTGGATACGCGCAATGTCCATCCGACCATCCAGGACGAGTCGATCGGTCCATTCGCGGTTCTCGATGGTGAACTGGCTGATGCCTGACAAGTGGATGGTCTTGGTCAGATTCGGCTTGCGGATCACGGGGAGGTCTCCTAATGCGAAACGCGGGTCACGGGGAGTTGTGGGTCTAAACGAGAAACGTCGAGCGAAATTCTGCGACCGATGGGCTACGCGATTCGCTCAGGCCGGTCGATCACCAACTCGATGCGGTGCCGCTCCAGTCGTAGCGTGAGCCGCAGCTCACCCCAGCGAAACGTGTGCTCCAACCGCCGCCCGCCGGCGCGGCGGACGCGATTGGGCATCGGCAAGGTCATCGGGTACGGGTCGTGGGCATCGTCGCTAGCCATGGGATTTGCTCCTGATTTCGTTCCGGGGTCGACTTCCTAAAGGCATGTCGCGATCGAGTGCGTCGTGAGAGACTTCGCCGAGATGTGGCGGCGCTCGCCTTCCCGGGACCTGGGCCGGCGGATGCTGCCGCCCGCGCGACCCAAGCCCCGAGTTGCCCCCGCTCAGTCGCGGTCGAACCAGCCGCGCGGCGACTGGCCCGGTTGCGTGGCCGACTCGGTGCGAGCCGGTCGTGGCGGTTCAATCCAGCCGCGGGCCAACTCGGCCAGCGCCTCGGAATGCGCCACTTTCGGTTGCTCGGCCGCCGGTGCGGTCGGCGGGGTTTCCGTCGGTTGCGTTGGTTGCTCCAGCAAGGTCGGCTTGCTCATCGGTCACCTGCCTTTCTCTGTCGGGCTGAGGGGGTGCCCAAACACGGGCGCCGCGGTCCTCGAACCCGCTGTGTGAGAAAGGCATGGCCGATTCGGTCGCAGCGCGAGCCGCCAAGCAAGAAAGAGATTTTGCTGGCCGGTAGAAAAGCCCGGGCGTTGCTCAACCGCGGCCATGCCTTTAGCTTGTTAATCCGCTCCCGGCGCCCCCGGCCCTTTGCTGACCGCAGCGCCCAGCTCACGACCTGTGATTTGGCAGGAAATCCCATGCTCGAGCCGGTGCCCTACATCGCCGACCAGCGGATGCGGATCCTCGTGCTGCCAGCCGAACAGCGGCAGGCCGTGCGGAATTACATCAAGCCCGAGAACTTCGGGGCCACCCGCCCCGATGCTCTGCTTCGGGAAAAGGAAATCAGGTACGACGAAGCCTGGGTTCCCATCGATCGGCTCGACTGGTGTCGCGGTGAGTACCAAGACCAGCCGCTGCTCCGCTCGGTCTTGGTCAGCGAGTCGGGCGAGGGGAAGAGCACGACGCTCGCATGGATCGAGGCGTGGCTCCTACGCCACCACCCCGACCGGATAGCGATGCGGGTCGAAATCGATGATCTGAAGCCTGGTGCCGGCGATCCCGACTGGGACCTGTTCACCGATCTGTTGGCCGTGCAGGTGTTAAAAAAGCTGGGCAAGCAGCACGCCGGCAACACCCGGCAGCAGCGCGGCGAGATCGGCAACGCCCTGCGGCGGCTGGTGCTGCACGGGCGGCTGACGCTGTTGTTCGATGGGCTCGATCTGGCCAGCAGCGCCGCGGTCGAGGTGCTGCGGACACTGCTGGACAGCGAGGTTCTGAATGTGCCCGGGGCGCCGTGCCGCGTGGTGATCGCCGGGCGGCCCTATTCGGTCGATACGCATTGGGACACCCTGTTCGACCGGGCGACGCCGGGGGGTGCCTGGGAATTTGCCCTGCTTGAAGAGTTCACCGAGCCCCAGCAGATTCTTCGCCTGGGCAAGGATCGCTACGACCTGGTGCCGGCCGAGGCCCGGCCGATCCTGGGCACACCGCGGGTGCTGCAATACCTCCGCGAGGTGCCGCTCGACGAGTTTGCAACCATTCGCACGCCGAGCGATGTGTTTTGGCGGGCGACCGAGAAGATGCTCAACGAAGCACGCACGCGGAAATCAGACGACCCGGGCGGCGTGACGCACGACCAGGCCGTAGCGCTGTTGGCGGCGATCGCGTTTGAGATGTACACCGGCGAGGCCGCGCCGAATCGTATCGGCGTGGCGGGCGAAGGGACAATGATACCTTTTCTGGAGCAGGTCACGCTGCTGCTCCAACAGGCCCGGCCGGCCCACGGCTATCTCTATCCGACCGTTGTCGATCAACTCTTCGAGCTTGCCGGCTGGAACACAATCGTGGCGTGTGGGTTCGGACGCAACAAATCGCCCGAGAAAATCCAGTTTCGCGACACGAGCTTGCTCGAGTTTTTCGCCGCCACATGGCTGGCGCGGTACGCCACGGCCGAGCAGGTCAAGCGGACACGGCTGTTCTTGGCTCACGACACGCCCTCGCGGGCCTGGTATTGGGTCTGGCGCTATGCGACCGAGTTTCCGCTCGATCGGGCCGTGGCCGCGCCGTGGTCCAAGTCGATGGCCATGCTCTATCAGCCGGGCGATGGCACCGCCGAGGGCACGCGGCGTTCGACGGAGATGATTTACCGGGTGCATGCCAACTGGGAATCTCGCGCGACGGGCAAGCTGCAGGCATTGCTCCAGAAAGACTGTCTCGACGACTACCGGAAAGAGTTCCAGGCGATCGTCGCCGGCGCTCGCGGCCCAAAGGCCCAGCGCGTCGCCGACGAGTTCCAGGGCGGTTTCAAGTCGATCATCCCCAACAAGAAGAACATTTCGCCGACGTTCAAGATGGGCTCCCCGGCGGAGGAGCCCGAACGGAGCATCGACGAGCATCAACACCCGGTGACGCTGACGCGTCGTTTTTCGCTGTCCCAATACGCGGTGACCAACGAACTCTACGCGTTATTCGATCCGGGCCACGTATCGCGGTATTCGAAGTACAAGAAGTACAGCGACCAGCCTCGTTGCCCTGCGATTTATGTGAGCTGGTACGACGCGGTGTCGTTCTGCCTGTGGCTCGGCCCCGATTATCGTCTGCCGACCGAAGCGGAGTGGGAGTATGCTTGTCGCGCGGGCACGACGACGCCATTCCACTTCGGTCAAGAATTGCAGAATAGTCGAGCAAACTACCGCAGCGATGACTTCAAGGGTCATACAACGCCGGTGGGGAGCTACGAGCCCAATGCATTGGAGCTGTGGGACATGCACGGTAACGTGTGCGAGTGGTGCAGCGATTGGTACGGCGAGAATTACTACTCGGAATCGCCGGCTCACGACCCTACGGGGCCGTCCTCAGGCCGATCCCGCGTGCTCCGCGGCGGTTCTTGGTTCGACGACGCCGGGAGCTGCCGATCCGCGATCCGGGACGGGTTCATGCCCGACGACCGGATCGGCATCATGGGGTTCCGTGTTGCCAGGACTTCGTAACGGTTTGCCCTTTCGCCCTCTTACGCTCTGCTCTTTGCCTTCTTCCCTTTTTCTTTCTGCTGGCTGCGTCTGCCTGCGCTGAGCGCAGCGAAGCGCGCGAGTTATTTTTTGGAATCCTGTTTTTTCCGTCGCGCGCAGACGATGGCCGATGCCTTTTCGTGAGTGGTTCCCTGTGGAGTCGGTCGCTTGGCCGAGCCGGGGGGCGTTCACCTCAGGCAGGCGATCTCGATGGCAACTCCCCCACGTCCCGGCGGCTTTGCGTATCGAGTCGATCCGCGATTGCACCTCACGGCCCAAGGCCGGCCGACCGGCGAGGGGAGCGTGCAATTCCACGACGATGGGGGGCCGATTAAAGAGTTCGCCCCGTCGCCGACGCAGTTTGCCCTGCTGGTGTTGCTGATCGAGGCGGCCCAGCGCGCGGCAGCCACCGGCCGACCGGCGGACGCCTTTGTCCCGGCGAAGGTGCTGGCCCAGCAGGTTCTCAAGCGGCTCGGACGGGGCGAGGGAAGCCGGCTGAACGTCCACAAACAAATCTATAAACTCCGCCAGCGACTCACCGAGGCAGAACTGGCGGCGTATGTGCGCAACCCGGCCGAGCGCTTCGGCTGGGCCCTGATCGAGCGCCACCCCAATCTCGGCTACCGACTGAGCCTGCCGCCGGAGAATCTGACCCTGCTCCTGTCGCTTGAACCCCTAGACGCGGTCGGGTAGAGCTTGGGCGTTGACATGTTGCCGGCCCACGGGCTCGGCGGTTGACCATCACCGCGGCTTGATCGTCGCCAGCAGGCCTCGGGCCGTCGGCGCGTCGAGTATCAGATGGGTGAACACCTGCTTCTCGGGCGGCAGCCGCAGAATCGCATTGGCCAGCGTCGACTTTTCCTGCGCCGTTTTCCCGGAACAACCGAGGACGACGATCGAAGTTAACCCCTCGGGCCGCCGGATCAGGTTGGGCAGTTCGATCAGATCGAGGGCCGTGGCGATCCGGAATTCGAGCTTGTCGAGATCGACCCAGCCGTTGGTGGTGAGCGGATGCCAAAGCAAATCGCCGATCACGCCCTGCTGATCGAGCGCGTCGATGAACTCTTGGCCACGGTTGGCGTTAGGCCAGGATCGCTTGGCGAAGATCCCTAATTGGCTCTTGATGATGCTGTTCGGATCGTCCCACAAGCTACCGGAGGTGATCAGGATCGAGATTTTCTGGGCTTCCTCAAACGGCCGGCGAAACTCCGGGCGAGTTTTCAAGCGGTCATCGAAGAAGGTCCGCTCGACGATCGCCGGCACCTGCATCTTGACGTGCCGGATTCGACAGGGCAGCACGTTTGGCTCGACAAAGTAGGTGATGAAGCTGTTGGGGTCATCGTGCCAGTCATCGGCGTCCTCGAAGGCCGCCACCAGCGAGTGGAGCACGAGTTCCTTGAGATCGGGTGCGCTCTCGGGCATGGTTTGCAGGCGCTGGGCCAAGCCGGCGGCCACGCTGCGCAGCGTTCGTCCGCCCGCGAAACCGACGTGGACCACGCCGTTGGGCGAGTGGGCCGCCTGGCGATTGATCGCGTCGAGCAGCACCACAGCCGCCGAGGTGGCAAAAGGTTCCGGCGCAACGGTCGGGACGATAGTCAATTGCCGCCCAAGGAGGGCGGCGCCGTAGCGCAACGCGATCTTCCGCTTGAGGCGCTCATCTTCGGGCGGCAGGTAGGCGAAGCGGCCGTGACGGGCGAGTTTCGAGATCGCATCGAGCAGGCGCAGCTTCTTGAGTGCCGCCAGATAGCGCTCCTGAAGTTCGAGATCTGTTTCGAATCTCGCCCGAATCGCGGCGGCCAGCTCTTGCTGGGTCGTAACGCCACCGGCGAACTGATAGCCGATGAAATTCAGAAACTCGTCGCGCTCGCTGTGGGCTAGATCGTCGAGGATGCGATCGACACGCATGGCGCGCTCGGCGGTTGTCGAGAGTGGGCGCCCTGGCTGTTTCTCGTGCGTCGACATGCGTGGCCCTTCCTGTCGGACACCTAGGTTATGCGACAGCGCAATCGTTCGTTGATGATAGCCGACATTGCGGAAAGATCACCGAAAGATGCGCGTGCGCAGCCAAATTACAGGTGCACACGCAGTTAATTCATGCATGCAGTGAATTTCATGCGCGTCGTGGCGCATGGCGGGCCGCGCGCCTTGTGCAATCGGCGTTGTGCCGCTGCGGCGATTGTCCTATCGGGTCTGCACGCGACTCTTGCCTTTGTGGAGCTGAGAGTCATGCGCTGGCGCCGCTTGCGGCGCCAGTGTCCTGCTTGCGGCGTTGCCGTGATTGCTCGGGGGAGCCAACACGGTGCTAAGCAGGTGACGGGAGCATCTCAGTTAGGCGGGGATATCGCGGGGATGTCTCCGGCATAAGCAGGAGAGCGGCCGCGTATGGCCCATTGCTTCCTTTGATCGTATGGATTGAAGGACACCGCAGGCGAAGACCACGAGGAGGTCGTCGATGAGCAGCATCTGGTTTCAACGTACCAGCGATGGACCGTATGAGGCAGTTGCCCTGGAAGGCGGGACTGATCTGGCGGCCGTCGCTGGCGCCGCGGTGCGCGGGCTCCGCCTGGCGACGAGCAGTGCTGGGCGGTTTGCGCTGTTGGCGCCGGGAGCAAACAAGGTGCAAGTCAATGGCCAGCCTGTGATCGGTGGCATTCGGGTGTTGGGGCACCGCGACGAGCTCACTTTGGGCGATGGGCACATCGTCTACTTCTCCGACGAGACGCTTGCGGTGGTTGGCCGGTTCGCATCGACCGATGGCCAGGCACCGCCGCGTTGTCCCGTGTGTCGGCGGGACGTCGTGCACGGCCAGTGGATCGTGACCTGCCCGCGCTGCGGACGCGTTTATCACCAGGCGGTGGACAACACCGACCCGGCAGCGAAGGCGTGTTGGACGTACCGCGAGGTGTGTCTGTGCGGGCACCCCACCGGCCTGACTGAGGATGCCGTCTGGCGACCGGACAAGGAGCTGAGCCATGCATGAACCCCAACAGCAGCCGCGCAGCACAACTTGGCTTACTCGGCGTCGCGGGCGGGTGGTGCTAGTCGGCGCCGGCAACATTGGCTCCCACGTGGCGATGGAGTTGGTGAACCGAACAGGCATCGAGTCGCTCACGATCATTGATCGCGACACAATCGAACTGCGCAACTGCCGCAACCAGGCCTATGCGCCGCACGATGCGGGAAAGCCGAAGGCCGAAGTGCTGGCTCGTCGTGTGACGTGGATTGAGTCGCAAGTCGCGGTGAATCCAATCGTCGCCGATCTGGCGGATGTGCCGCTGGGGGTGTTGGCGGACGCCAATGTGATCCTGGCCGGGCTCGATTCGCTGGCGGCGCGGCAGTTGCTGCACGCCGATTTGGCTTATCGGCTCGGTACTCCATCGATCGACGGCGCGGTCGACGGCACCGGCGGCACGACGGGCCGCGTGCAAGTTTTCGTGCCGGGCCAAGCCTGCCTGGAGTGCGCCTTCGGCGACGACCACTATCGGCAGCTGAGCCACGAGATGCCTTGCACGCCGGACGGCACGGATCACGGCCTGCCGAATCAGGCAACGGCCGAGTTGGGCGCGGCCGTAGCCCGGCGGATGGTCGATCAGGCCATTGCGTTGTTGCAAGCCGTGCCGAGGCAGAGCTATGCGATTGACTTCGACCTGCACAGCGGGCGGCAGTTCACCTCGCAGTTGTGCCGCGCCGCGGGCTGCCGCTTCGATCATCACTCTGTCGCTGAACGCGTGAACCTCACCCTGCCCTTCGCATCGGCCACGGTTGCTGAATTGATTGAGAGTGCCCAGAGCTGGGCAGGGAGCGACGCGGTTGAGGTGGAACATCGTCGCGGCCTCTTCGGCTCGCCACGACGGCGATCGTCCGCCACCAGCCGTGTCGCCATGTTGCAGCCCTACGCAGGTCAAACTCTGGCGGACGTCGGGCTCGATCGGCGTGACTGGATTTTGCTGCGCACGCCCGGCCGGCATGCCTTTCTGCAGTTGGATACCAACACGGTAACCCCAGGACCCCACCATGCGAACCTTCACACCCGATCCCATGCGTGACCCGCTCGATCTGGTACTGGCGGTCGAGGCTCGGGCACAGCCGATCTTTGATCCTGTGGTGGCCGATTTCCTGCACCAGGGCTACGAGGACCTGCTGCGGCGAACGGCCGAGTCCGCAGGGTTACTGTCCGTGCGGTGCTTTGGTAACGACGTGCCGTGGGTGTACCGGTTCGACTTTCAGACCCGCAGCCTGGGCAAGCAAGCCAACGGCGAGATCGTGCCGATTGCGCAACACGCCATCGCGGTTCGCTTCCCGGGCGACTGTCTCCGGAGGGCCGAACGGTTCGAGATGCTCCGTTACCTCGGGCCGCCGCAGCCGGCGATTTGGCATCCGAACATCTGTCCGCAAACCGGCGCCGTGTGTCTTGAGATCTACCCTGGCGAATCGCCCCTGGCGATTGCCGAGTCGCTCCATGACTTGCTGCGCTATCGCCTCCGGACCTTTGCTGAGCACGACGCACTGAACCGCGACGCCTGCGCGTACGGCCGCACGTTCGTGACCAGTCCGACCGATGAGCGGCCACTGTTCGGCGCAGCCGACTGGACGTTGCACCTCGAGACAATGGAGTCGCCCCGATGATGACTGCCGAACCGCTAGTAAATTCGCGCCTAGAAGCTGGCAACCGGCTTGTCGCCCAACGCCCGTGGCTAGGCGAACGGGGCCAGCGCCCCGTGACGCTGCTGCAACGGACCGCCGCGCTGCCCGGCACCACGCGAGTAGCGCGCGTCGCCAGCGCGACGGTCCTGCTCGCCGACACCTACTTGTGTCAGGAGGACAACGCCTGTGCCCTCGCCGAGCGCCGGCTGCTGCGTCAACTCGCGGGCATTCAGTCCGAGGGTCCGCAGCCCGACGCGGAGCTGGTCACCATGCTGCTTACGGAGCAACAAGCGGTTTTCGAGCCGGTGGACGGCGGCTGGTCGATTCGTAGTATGCGGGGCGAGCCGGTCGAGCTAGCGGTGCGCCCTATCGCGGGCGGCATGCGCGTCGAGAGCTTGCTTGTCCAAGTCCCCGCTGCTGCCGACGCGGTGGTTGTCGAGGCCCTGAGCGAGTTCCTGCTGGAAGCGCAGGGACATCTGCAGTTTGCCCGGGTCGAGCTGAGCCCGCAGGGGTTCTTGATAACCGGCGCCTGTGCGACTGCCCAGGCGGAGGAGCACTTGGGCCGGGCCATGGCGGCCGTCGTGCGGGGCGTGAAGCGGCTGGTGGCCGAAGCCACCGCGCTGACGGATGTCGAACTCGCCAGCAAGTACCTGAACTTCGTCGCTCCGTCGCCCGCCGACGATGGGCCACGGCGTTCGGGGGCGTGAAAGCATTGGTTCCCTTCCCTTCATCAACAGGAGATTGGTCATGACTGCCACGATGGAACTCGAAGTCGAGGATTTCACGGGCCAGGTCCGGCATCGTGCTTCGAACGTGCCGCGCGATGCCCGCGTCGGCGATTTGATTGCGCGGCTTTCATCGACGTTACACCTGCCCGAGATCGACGCCCAGAACCGGCCTGTGATTTACGGAGCCCGCACCAGCCGCGGTGAGGTGCTCAACGCGAGCGACGTCGTGGGCGACGTGCTCCAGGAGAACGAGACCGTCACGCTCGTCAAAAGCGTGACCGCCGGAATGCAGGCGGGGTAATGGCCAGGAGCCCGGCGGTGCCTTCCCACGGGCACCGCCGGTGGTCCCGCTCCTTCACGCTGGAGAAACGCAACATGCCCGCGACCGCCACGCAACGCGACGATTACCAGTTCGAGCTCGACTTGATCGATGGCCAAGGCCGGCGACTTGCCGGCCAGCGGCTGGTCCCGGCCGATTTCGCTCGCGCCGTGCAATCAACTTATTTCGAGGCCTATCGTCTGGGGCGCTGTGGTGCGTACGCGCCTCGGCTCGATGCGGCGCGGATCGACCCGCTGTTTGTGCATATTGCCGACCACCCGAGTCGCTCCGATGGGTTTCGGGTCGGGGTGCCGCTGCCCTCGGGTGAGACGTTTTACAGCGAGTTTGCACTGCGGTATTTCGCGCCCGAGGTCGATCGACTGCGGGCGCCATTGCCCAGCATCACGGGTGAGGGCGATGATTCGGCCACGCATTACTACGTACTCAACGCGTTTCTTGAAGACGCGCCCAGCGAGATTTCCAGCAATTCGGCTGTAGAGCTGGCCCTGGGTCCGGCCACGAGCCGCCTGACGATCGTCGAACAACTGCTGGCTGAACTCGGCACAGTGCAACCGTGGGACGATCCTCAGCCGGGCGCCTTGCCGATCTACGTCGCCCGTGCGGTGATCGAACAATCTCACGCATTGGCACTCCAGCGGCCCGACGTGGAAGTCGGCGGGTTGCTGCTAGGCCAGGTGTGCCGCGATCCGGCGTCGCGCACCGTGTATGTCCAGGTGACCTGCTTGGTCGATAGCTCGGCAACCGCTCAGGGCACAGCGACGACGCTGACGTTTACGCCGGAGTGTTTTGCGGAGGCGAAGCGAATGAGCGCCCTGCGTGCCGGTGCCACTCCCGCGGAGTTGTTGCTGGGCTGGATGCACTCGCACCCCTTCAAACTCTGTAGTGCCTGCCCGCTGCCCACGCCGCCCGAGTGTCTCGCCAAGGTACTCACGTATTCGACCGCTGATGCGCAACTCACCGCCACGACCTTCGCTGCGCCCTACGCCGTCGGTCTGTTGGCCGGCGTCGACTCGCGACTGGAGTCGTCGCTGGGCCACTTGCCCGTGCGCTGCTTCGGTTGGCAGGCGGGCGAGATTGTTCCGCGCGGCTGCTACGTGTTCGACGACTGACCCACGATCCACTTACCGCACTCGATCCTTCCAGCTTGTGCGAGGAGCATCTTCCATGACCCAAGCAACTCCGCGGCCCGATGTGCATGAAAACAGCTCGGCAACGGCTGATGCGGCGGGCGATGATCGCGGCCAGGCACAACTCGAGGCCTTGGCGTCAAGCAATCCGCTGCTGCGGCGCCGTGCAGCACGACAGTTGGTCGAAGAAAACACCCGACTGCGGGCTGTGAACGAGCAGGTTCGTGCATCGATCGACGAGCTGCGCGTCGAGCATGCCAAGCTTACGGCGCCCTACAATCCCGTGGGGATCCTCACGGATATCGAGCGCAACGGCCAGACTTTGGCGCTGGTGTCGATCGAGGGTCAGGCGCCGCTCCGGGCCCAGGTGCACCCCACACTCAACCCGGCCGAGCTCACGATCGGCGGTTCGGTCTATCTGACTGCCGACCGTGGTTGCATCGTGGGCACCTTGCCGGACCGATTGGCCTGGGATCAGGTGGCACCGTTCGAGGAACGGCTCGGCCAAGATCGGGCCCTGCTGCGTATGCAGGAGCAACTCATTCCCGTCACGCTGACGGGCGAACTGCGCGAGCTGACGCTTACGCGCGGTGACCGAATTGGTTTCCACGCCTCTTCACGACTGGCCCTGGTGCGCTTGCCCTCGCCCAACGGACGTCACTGGTTCACCGAAGAGGTGCCCGAGGACGACTTCGCCGGACTGTGTGGGCTCGAGCTTCCGATCCGCCAGATCCGCCATGCGTTGGGCTTCGCGCTCGCGCATCGCGCGACGGCCGCACGCTTCAACCTGCCACGCAAGCGCGGCATCCTGCTGGATGGTCCGCCGGGCAACGGCAAGACGCGCCTGGCCCGCTGCGCGGCCGCGTTTCTTCGGCAGCAGTTCCCCGACCGCCCCTGCCGGTTCATGAGCGTCATCGGCTCGCAGGACCACTCGATGTGGTTCGGCCACAGCGAGGAGAATCTTCGGGCCCGATTTGCCGCGGCGGCAAAGGCTGCGCTCGAGGGGCCGGTCTTGTTGTTCTTTGACGAGTTCGACGCCCTGGCCAAGGCGCGGGGCACCGACTATTCCGGCGGCGCGGCGGACCGCGTAACCAACACGCTGTTGGGCCTGTTCGACGACGTCCAGCAGACGGCCGAGAACCTCGTGATCCTCGCCGCCACCAACCGGGCCGCCTTGCTCGATCCGGCCGTGACACGTCCGGGGCGGTTTGATCTCAAGCTGACGATTCCCGCGCCGAATCGGCGCACGGCGGAAGCCATTTTGCGGCATTACCTGACCGGTCGACCCGTTGAAGGCACCACTGACCTGCTCGTCGCACCGCTGATGAGTCGCCTATTCAGCCCTAATAGCCCTTTTGCCGAGTTGGTCACGGTCAAGCTCTCCGATGGCCGGCAGATCGTCGTGCCGGGTCGCGAGTTGATCAGCGGCGCGATGCTGGAGAACGTCTGTGCCCGCGCCGCCGAAGCCGCGGCGGTGCGTGAGATCGAGACGGGCCGCGACGACGCAGTGACCGGCGACGACCTGCTGCTGGCCCTCGAAACGGAGCTGGTCGCCGTTGCGCGGTTGCTCAGCCCGGCCAATGCCAAGGCCTATCTGCAGCGGATTCCCCAAGACGCGCATCCCGTCGACGTCCGCACCAATTCGACCGCCACCCGTGCCGCCTTGCCCGCCTGACCGTTACCCGATCCATCCGGAGTCTCAGCCATGTACGACCGTGCCCGCGAGCTGCCACCCATCGAAAAAATCCTCGGCGCCGACTTCGAGTTGGGCAACTCGCTGGTCGACGCGCGGCAGCGTCATCACCTGCCCGGCGAGGCGGCGCAGTTGTTGCTGCAAGCGGTGCCTGGCTATCCGCTGCACCCGGCGTCGCGCGGCACGGCCATCGAGCTGGGCCGGGTGTTTTTGCCGAGTGGGTCATCGCGCTACGAAGACCTCGAGCATTTTGAGTGGAACGTGCCCGAGTGCCGGTCGGCCAGCGAGCACGCACTGTACCTCCACGCCGGCCTGCGTTGGGCCCAACGTGCCCGACAGCTCGTCAATGCCCGGCTCCCGCGAGGTCAGCATGTCGAGGTGTTCGCCAACAATGGCGACGGGCAGGACCACATCAGCTACGGCGCGCATAAAAACGTGCTCTGCACGGCCGAATGCTGGCACGACCTCTGCGATCCTCGCAAGCCGCAGTTGGGCACCTTTCTGGCGACACACCTGGTGACCAGCGCCCTGTACAGCGGCCAAGGCACCGTCGGGGCGCGCAACGGCCGTGACGCGTGTGACTACCAACTCTCGCAACGTTGTGACGCGTTTGAGCGGATGTGGGACGTCAACACGATGCAGCACAGGCCGCTGATCAACACGCGGAACGAACCCCATGCCGGTGAAGGCATGGCCCGGCTGCATGTGATTTACCATGACTTGACACTGGCGCCCGTTTCGAACCGCCTGACGGCTGGGGCGCTGCAGGCCGTGGTGGCGCTATGTGAAGCCGGGATCGTCGATCCGAGTCTTACCCTCGGCGATCCGGTGGCTGCGGCGTCGCAGATCAGCCGCGATCTGGGGCTGCAACAGAAACTCGCCACCGTGGTCCGCGGGCGCAAGCTCACGGCTCTCGAAATCCAGCAGGGAATTCGTGACTTGGTTGCCGGCTGCCACGCCGAAGGCCTGTTGCGCGATGCGGTCCCTGAGATCGAATCGATTCTCCGCGACTGGCAAACCTCGCTCGACCTGCTTCAGCAGCGCGACGTCGAGGCCCTCGCCGCGCGGCACGACAACTGGCTCAAGTACTTGCTGTTGGACCGCCATCGGGCGCGGCGCAACCTGCGCTGGGATACGGCCGAGATGCGGATGCTCGACATGCAGTACGCCAATCTCGATCCCGAGCAGGGATTGTTCCTCAAGATGGCCGCTGCGGGCGCTGTGGCCGAGCTGCCGGATGAGGCGGACCTCGAGCGGGCCATGCACCAGCCCCCGCGCGACACGCGGGCCTGGCTCCGCGGCGAGTTGCTGCGCCGTTTCGGTCAATACGTCAGCAGCATGGACTGGTCGTGGATCACCTTCCGCATCCCCGTGGCTCGTGGCTGGACGCAGGTGGCCCGCGTGTCGATGCCTGACCCACGGCGATTCGGGCAAGACGAATGCGCCGACATCCTCGCCCTCGACTCGCTCGAAGCGATCGTTACGGCCCTCAACGAGCGGAGTGCGCCGTTGGCTGGCACTAGCCTGACAGCGACTCGCATCCAGACGACTTCCTGGCAGTAGTCTTTTGTCCCCCACGTCTCAATCCGGAGTCCACGCGATGCAACGCGAACGACAACACCAAGCTCAGCTCGGCGGTCCCCAGGGGAGCACCGATCCGTCGCCCGACCCTCAGCGCGAAGCGGCCCGCGAGCGAGCAGGCAACCTTCTGAACGCGGCGGATGCGACGCTCGACAGCCTTACCCCCCGCGAGTCCGAGCAGTGGCTGCAAGATCACCGGCAACGCTCGGCCCAATAACCGCGCGTCGCCACGCCTAAGTGCGTTCCACCACTCCGAAAGCGAGCTCCCCATGTCCGTCACTCGGCTCGATCGCCCCATGATTCTCGGCACCGAGACCGAATTGGCCGTCAATGGCGCGATTCGTGGCAACCGCGTGCAGCCCGAGGTCCTGCAACAGCTCTTATTGGAGCAGGCCAGGCAGACGCTGGTGCAACTGCCGGCCAATCGTGACCACGGCCAAAGCGGCTTGTTCCTCGAAAATGGCGGGCGGCTCTACGGTGAGATTAACGGTGTGCTCGAGTTTTGTAGTGCTGAATGCAGCACGCCGGAGGAACTGGTGTTGATCGAACAGGCGCACGAGCAGATCCTCCGCGATCTGGCCGCCGAGGTTTGTCGTCGGCAAGGATCCGGCAGCGAGATCACCATCGTCAAGAACAACGTCGGTCCGATTGACCCCGATCGCATTACCCGCGGCAACCATGAGAGCTTCACCGCGTGGTGGCCGCTGAACTCGCTGGCCGAGCCGCTGATGGCGTTTCTCGTCACCCGGCTCCCTTACGCCGGCAGCGGATGTCTCTCCGGCGCCAAGGATGGCTCAGGCTACGAGCTCTCGCAACGGGCCCGGCATCTCACCAAGGCGACGGGCAGCGACACCACGGGCAACCGCGCGATCTTTTCGACCCGCGTCCGGAATTCGCATGATCGCTCGCGCGCCGGCTGGCGGCGCGTGCACCTCATCGGCAAGGATTCGTCGCGTTGTCCCTGGAACGTTTACTACTCGGCTGCCAACACGGCGGTGCTGCTCTGGGTCATCAACCACGGCGGCCAGGTCGGCGCGGGGCTGGTGCTCGAAAATCCGGTGCACGCCCTGCAGACCGTTTCGGGTGATCCGTTTCTGAAAGCTGAGCTGTCCTTAGCCGATGGCCGGCGGATGACAGCCCTGGAGATTCAATCTCGGTACCTCGATGCGGTCACGCAGTTTGTACACCAGCGCTCGTGTCCCGCTTGGATCACCGCGGCGCTGGAGCGCTGGGGCGGGTTGCTCAGCGAGCTGCGCGATGACCCGCTCAGCCTGGCCGGGCGCCTCGATGCCTACACCAAGCTGCGGATCGTGCTGCACGAGCTCGATCGCTCGCGGGCCACGCTGAAGGACATTCGCCTTGGCGTCCAGTTGCTCAAGCGGCTGCGCACGATCTATCCCGAGCCGATGGTCGCCGCGATCCTGGCTGAATCGCCGGCCGAGCTGCCGGCCGCCGCAGCACCGCTGTTCCGAGCCGCCATGCGAACCGTCCAAGACGCAGGTCGCAAGTCGCTCGACCGGCTGCGACTGGTCATTCGGTTGATCCGCGTCGACTTCGAGTACCACCGCCTCGGCGGGCTGTTCGAACAACTCGTCGCGGCCGGCGGCATCGACATGAGCCTCGCCCCCGACGACGCCGTCGTGCAGGCCAAGACCCAACCGCCCGCCGGCACGCGGGCCGCCGCGCGGGCTCAGCTCATCCGCGAGCTGCACACCGAGCCCGGCTGGTCAGCCACCTGGGGCGCCGTCGCCCACCACCATCTCGACCGCTACTACGAACTCGAAAACCCCTTCACGCCGCTGGTTCCGCCGCGCCAGTCCCGCTCGACCGAAGACCGCTCCGGCCTCCGAGAAGAACTCGCCTCGATCCGCCAGGCTTTACTGGGACATTAGCATTGCGCTCCCCGCGGCTTGTCCCGGCCCGTCACGGTTTGGATACTCTGTTGACGGTCGATCGGTATCGGGCACCCGGCATGGCACCCATGGCCAAGACGAAGCGGGCAAAGTGGCCCCTGCCGCCGTGGATCGATTCGCAGCGGATGCTTCTGTTGCGCAACGTGTCCGATCCGCAAAAACACCTGACTCCCCAAGCCTTTCGCGCCAGCCGTCTCCGCCGCGACAAGCGGCGCGTGCAGGACTCCGCCACCCCGTCGCGCCGCCGGCGCAGGCGCCCTTGGGTCAAGACGAACAAGCGGCGGGTGTTTCTCGACTGGTTGCTCCAGCCCAAGGTTCCCTCGCGCCGGTTGTGTGTCACGACCGACGGCGGGATCGGCAAGACGACGCTGCTCCAATGGGCCACAGCGGCGATTGCCCGGCACCGGCCCGAGTTTCTGGCCGTCTACTTGCCGCTGGGCAAGATCGCCGTTCCGGCTCCCGAAGAGAAACCCCTGGACTGGATCAAGCGCATCGTCGTGGCCGCCGTCGCCGAGGGCGTGCATGGTGCCGAGTCAAATGGCCGCCAGGTTTCCATTCGGCACGACGAACTGGCGAACCAGGTCGAGCGGCTGTTGCACCAGCAGCGGCTCGTGCTGCTGTTCGATGCACTCGACCAGACCCGCTCAACCAGAAACGACGAAGTCAGTCCGAAGATCGCTGCCCTGGCCGCTGTTCTGAAGGCCGATGGTCACGCTTGCCGCGTCGTCGTCTCGGGCCGGCCCCATGGAGTGGAGCGGTACTGGAGCGACCTGTTTGCCGACTCCAGCACCTCACCCGCTCGCGCGTGGCGCTACGTGCAGTTGCTGCCCTTCACCGAGGAACAGGTCAAAATCTACTTGGGGGACGAGCGCGTCGAGCTGCTGCAACAGCTCGACGTCGACGTGTTGCGGGTTCCGCGGTTTCTCGAGGTGCTGTACAAGCTGGACGATCTCGGAGGGATCGCCACGAGCTGTGGCGTGTATTTCGAGTGCCTGGAAGAGGACCTTCGGCAGATTGAAAACAAGGATGCCCTCAACCGGCTGGGTCAACGCGTCAAGTTAAAGAAGAGCGAGGTCGAAAAGCTGCTGGCCCTGTTGGCGTTCGAGATGCTGCGGGCTGACAACTTCGAGGGGGTGGCCCCGGCAGATTTCGAGGACTTTCGCGGCGCGGTTTGGAAACGCCGCCGGGAGGACCTGGCCGAGTTTACCTCACTGCGGGAGTTTGGCGATCAACTCGATCTGGTGGCCCAGGCCAACGAGGCCTTGGAGCATGGTTACCTCGACCACGATGGGCTCACGCAAGTCTACTGGCGCGATCCGACCTTGCAGGCCTTCTTCGCGGCGATCTGGATCGTCAAGTACGCTTCGGCCGACGATCTGACATGGTGGGGCGAGCATTTGTTCCTGTCGCCGCCAATGGAGAGCGACGCGTTTCTCTACAGCGTCTGGCGGTTTGTGTGCGAGATGCCGCTGGAGCGAGTCGCTGCGAACCGCTGGACGGCTGCCGTGAAACCGCTGTTCCGCCCCGGCGATGGGACACCCCCGGGGCCGCGGCGCTCGACGGAGATGATCTACCGGGCGCATGCCAACTGGGAATCTCGCGCGACGGGGAAGCTGAAGGATCTGTTCAAATCCGAATGCCTGGACGAGTACCAGCAGGAGTTTCAGAGAATCATCGCCGGCGATCGCGGCGCCGAGGCCCGGCGGATTGCCGCCGATTTCTCAAACGGTTTCAAGTCGATCATCCCGAACGACAAGGGCATTCCACAGACATTCCAGATGGGCTCTCCGTTGGACGAGCCCCGGCGGGGGGACGATGAGCATCAGCACGAGGTAAAGCTGACGAAGCCGTTCAGTCTTGCGGAATACGCGGTAACGAATGAGCAGTACGGCCTGTTCGACCCGGAACACCATTCACGGTACAGCGACTACAAGCGGCGCAGCCCAGAGCCGCGCTGCCCCGCAATCTACGTGTGCTGGTACGACGCGTTGTCTTTTTGTTTGTGGCTGGGTCCCGAGTACCGTCTCCCCAGCGAGGCGGAATGGGAGTACGCTTGCCGCGCGGGTACAGAGACGCGGTTCCACTTTGGCGAGGTGCTGAACGGCACCCAGGCGAACTGCGACGGCAACTACCCGTATGGCGACGAATCCAGGGGCCCATACCTGGAGCGTACGACACCCGTTGGGGACGCTGACAAGAAGAATCCCGACGACCCCAGGCGAGGCTACCGGCGCAATGCCCTGGAGTTGAGTGACATGCACGGTAACGTGTGGGAGTGGTGCAGCGACTGGTACGGAGCTTATCCGAAGGCACCGGTGACGGATCCGGAGGGCCCACCATCAGGCCGATCCCGCGTGCTCCGCGGCGGTTCTTGGTTCAACTTCGCCAGGAGCTGCCGATCCGCAAACCGGTTCGGGAACTTGCCCGTCCTCCGGGACGACGGCATGGGGTTCCGTGTTGCCAGGACTTCGTAACGGTTTGCCCTTTCGCCCTTTTACACTCTGCCCTTTCTGCCTTCTTCCCTTTTTCTTTCTGCTGGCTGCGTATGCCAGCGACGAGCGCAGCGAGGCGCGCGAGTTTAATTTTTGAGGTCCGAGCCGCGTTCGGCGGCGCGAGCCGACAAGCGAGCCGCCTGCCGAGTTAGGCGAATTTGCCTGATTTCTTGAATCTTCGGCAAATCTACCGAACTCCGTTGGGCCCCAGCGAATCGGTGGCCGCGACCGGCAAAGGGCCGCCCAAGGTCTTCGCCCTCCCGGCTACCAACCTCGGACGGCCACGGTCTCTTTCGGCCGCGGCTCCGTCCCGCGACACGGGTCACGCGCCTTGGACTGCACAGATGCGCTCCCTGCCGGTCCGTGAACCGGCAAGTTCGGGCCCTCGCGGCTCGCGCCGCCGGCTGTGCTGGCAACACGGAACCCCATGTTGTTGTTCCGGTTGTCGGGCATGTTCCTGTTCCGGTTTGCGGATCGGCAGTTCCTGGCGTTGTTGTTCCAAGAACCGCCGCGGAGCACGCGGGATCAATCGGCGGGTGACCTGGTGAACACAATATCGCCGAGCAGATCGCGACGAAAGCTCTCCGGGCTGGCATGGAGGGCATGTCCCAGCCAGGCACGCACTCGTTGGGTCAGCTCGGCCCCGGTCAACCGGCCCGCGGCATACCACCGCTGATACCGGCGTAATCTGCGCCGCGCTCGCAGCACCCCCTCGCGCGTCAGCCGGCTGTGTCGCGGCCAGACTCGGTAGCCCAGCAGTCGCAGCCCATCTCCGGTGCGGCTGATGGCGCGCTTCTGGGGATGAAGCTGCAAGCGCAGGCTCGCGAGAAACTCGGCAATCGCCTCGCGAAACCCGGCCAGTTGATGGGTATCGTCACCGAGGAGCACAAAGTCGTCGACATACCGCAGGTAGCTCCGGCAACGGAGCCGCTCCTTGACAAAATGATCCAGCGGATCGAGGTAGACGTTGCCGAAGAACTGGCTCGTCTGATTGCCGATCGGCAGGCCGCGAAGGCCCGCGTCGGTTGCCAGGGCCGGGCTGCTGTTGGCGACGATCCGGCGCGCGAGATCCAACACGTCTCGGTCTTTCAGCTTGCGGGCCAACAACCGCAGCAGCACGTGATGATCCACGCTCGGAAAGAACTTGCTGACGTCGCACTTCAGAACATACGGGTGGCCGCGAGCGAATTGCTGGTAGCGGCGAATTGCCGCGTGGACCCCTTTTCCCTGCCGGCTGGCATAGCTGTCGTCGATAAACCTCCGCTCGAAGATCGGCTCGATCACGTTGCACAGGGCGTGATGCACGACGCGATCGCGAAACGGCGCGGCACTGATCCGCCGCGGCTTGCCGTCGTGGAGGATGAACGTCCGTAGCGGGCCCGGCTGGTACGTCCCGGCGACCAGCTCACGTTGGAGTGTCGCCAATTCCAGTTCATAGCGAAACGAAAAACGCTCGACATCGCGGCGCTGGCATTTCCCCCGGCGGGCCTTGCGAAACGCCCGCAAGAGATTCTCGAACGCCACCACCTCGCACCATAAGCCACCGTGGCGTTTCATGGTCGCCTACCTCGTGGGACGCGACGCGAGCGATTTGCGCCAGCCGCCCAGTTGTTGGCCAAGCTCAAGCAGTTGGCCGGCAATGCGGCCGAATGCCTTGGTGGGCAAGGCCCGGAGGTCATGGGCCGTGCGAACCAGATAGCGCAGCACTTCCAGTTCGATATTGGTTTGTTCGAGCAGCTCGGATCGCTCGCGCTGGTAACGGGCCCGAATCAACAGCTCGAGAATCAAAAGCGCCTGGCGTTCGATCCGTTCGCCGAGGGTGAACCGAAGGTCGCGGGGGAACTTGCCGACCAAGGGAATCAGGCAGACGATGAACTCGTGGGTAAACCGCACGATCGGCAACTCGGCATCGGGCTTCATCGGGTGGTCCTTCCTAAAGAATAACTCGCGCGCCTCGCTGCGCTCGTCGTACGCAGCCAGCAGAAAATGAAAAAGGGCAGAAGGCAGAAAGGGCAGAGCGTTACAGGGTAAAAGAGCAAACCGATACTAAGTCCTGGCAACACGGAACCCCATGAAGTAGCGGAGGTCGGGCATGAGCCAGTACCGGTAGGCGGATCGGCAGTACCCGGCGAAGTCGTTCCAAGAACCGCCGCGGAGCACGCGGGAATCGCCGACAAAGCTGGGCTCCATGGCGCGCAATGCATCGTATTCGTACCACGAGGACGTCCACTCATAGACGTTGCCCAAGATGTCGCGAAACCCCCAGGGATTGTCGTGTGCGTGCTTGCCCGCAGCGACGGCGGGTTCCAGCGACGTGGGTTCGCCTGATTTAAACGTCATGCGGCTTGCGTCCGCCTCGTCACCCCACCAACGGCGCCAGCGCCAATCCGTGCCTGCCTTGGCGGCGTATTCCCACTCGACTTCGTCCGCGAGCCGGCAGCTCTCGCCGTCCCATCGAGCCCACTGGCAAAACACCCAAGCATCGTACCAATCGACCTCGGTGGCTGGCCCCTCCGGACCAACGTCCTCAAGCCAGGGATCGTCATGCCGGGGGTCGAACAGGTGGTACCAGGCGATCAGCGTCGGGAAGCGGCTGAGCTGAAACGCGCCGACGCTCAACTCGATGCCGTTTGGTTCGTCGTCGTATCGCTCTTCATCGCCCTTTCGCGATCCCATCCGAAAGCGGCCCGCGGGGACCTTGATGAAGCAATTCTTGAACTGGTGGGCCCGGCTTGTTGCCGCCGCCCACGACCAGACGACGTCCTGACGCGTGGTCTTCTTGCCTTTCGAGGGGCTGCCCCAGTCGTGGCCGTGAAGTTTCTCGAACCGCGACCAGTTGCTGTTGAGCAGGACATCCTCGAACTCGCTCTGCCAGTCTTCGATTACATCGTTCGCCGACTTGTCGCCCGCGATGGCATATGCCTGCATTGGCTCCCAAGAGCGGTAGATGATTTCACAGCTCCGCTTGGTTCCGGCGGCCGTCCCGTCGCCGGGGCGATAGACCACGCCCAGCGAACGAACCCAGGGATTCAGCTTCGTCTTCGCCGGCGGTCGCGCCTCGGCTGGTATCTCGGCCGCATAGCGCCACATCCAGTAGTAGTCGCCCGTCGAATCGTCCTGCGGGAGGTACACCAGGCCCCACAGCCGCTGGGCATCGGCCGCCGGCGCATAGAGCGACATCCACAGGCCCGCATAAAACTCCTGCAAGCCCCGATCGCGAAACTGAATCCCACTGGGTGCGTTCTGTTCGAGGAAACCAAACTGCACGACCGTGTTGAGGGCCGCGAGCTGCTTGAGCGACCGATCCCACCAGGCGGGCGTGCGCTGCACGCGGAGCTTCAGCTCCTGGTAGTGTGCCTGTTGCCGGCGGATCACGGCGGCCGCCAGCTCCTTCATCGCATGGGCGTGGGCGTCAACGGCCCGGAAGTTCGGTTCGGCGCCGTCGGCCACCATCGTGAAGGCAATCGCCGCCAGCAGCATCTGCACGTCTTCGAGCTTGACCTGTTTGGTCCGCGTGCTGTTGGCCAGGCCATCGGCCAGCATCTTGCGCGTTGCCTTCCAGAAGACGTCGCTGGGGGTGCTGAGGCCGGCGAACTCGGCGTCATCCAGCAGGCTCAGGTAATAGAGCACCCGCGGCACGGCCAACAGCGGTTGGGCCTCGACCGGGACATTGTCGTAGCGATCACGGCCTGCGCTGTCCTTGCCCAGGTAAAGCCGCTGCTGCGGTTCGTCGAACGGCTCGAGCCACAAGAACTGCCAGCCCGGCGCGAAGTCTTGGTGGCCGAACAGCGTCTCGAAGTGCTCGCGAATCCGATAGGGGCGACTACCCAGAATGATCCGACACGTGGCAAACGTCGTGTCGCGGTGGTTGAGGATTGCGCCGAGCACCTTGAGCTGCTTATCGCTGGCATGGTCGATACCGTCGAACGCCAACAGCAACTCTCCCCGCATCGCCAGCCGGGCAAGCTGCCCGCGCACATCGGCGTGTCGCGCCTGCCGGTTCTTCGGCGACAGATGGGAGACCGAGTTGTTGCCCGAGAGGACCTTGTCGACGAGCGTGTCGAGCAACTTTTCGGCCGAGGCGGGCAGCTCGTCGGCCCGAACGAGAAAGGCACAGCCGGCCGGACGATGCGCACAGGTCCAGGTGACGAGGTACTCGAGCGTGGTCGACTTCCCCTCACCGGCCTCGGACAGGACGACCTCGCGCAGCCCGCCGGGAGCGGGGGCGAGGGTTCTCGGCCGTTCGGCGGGAGCGGGACGGCGTCGGCGGGCCTCGGGTTCTTGACGCCGGCCGGGGGGATTGGCCGCGGGGGCATCAGGCAGCGCCCTATATATATGGTCAGCCGCGGCCAGTTGGCCGGCGACCCACCGGCCCCGATCGGCCGGCTGCCAGGCCCCACTAAACGCCGCAGGGGGGGAATTGCCCGAACGACGCCCGCCACCCCGCGCCCCCTGGTCCGCATCGCCCCGCCGGGGGACATCGAGATCGGCCAGCCTCGGCACGCCGTCTTTGGGGTGCAGGATCCGGAGACGCTGGTCGGCGATGTAGTGCGGTTGTCGCTGCATTCGCACTCCTGAGTAGGGACGACCTTACGGCCTTTGAATTAGCGAACTTAGTCGAAACGACGAGCCCACTGTTATACGCGAAACGTCTCGCCGCCAGTTAAACAACCGGCGCGGCGGTTACACAACCGTGCCGCCGCGCCGGTGCGTACGGAAAGTGCCGCTAGTCGCGGCACAGCTCGCCGACACGGCGCTGAAGCGTGTCGGACATCCTCATCACCAGATCGAAATTCTTGTCGCTGCTGCGCATCCGCTTGCGCAGGGATGCCACATAGCCGGCCACTTCCTCGGCAACCTTCACGTCGCCGGCGGCGGCCCGCAGTTCGTCGAAGGTATTGAGAATCAGCTCGATCATCTGCGGGTCCTGCATCACAGCTCGGGCAGCGTTCTCCATGCCTTGAGCGAGCCGATCGGTAGCGACCATGTCGTCGCGAGCTTCGTAGACCAGGCGCCCGGTCCCCAGGAGCGTTTGGAGTGCACCGTTTTCGACCGTGGGCTGCTGGCCCTGGAAGGCGACCCCGTCCCAGTGGCTGTTCAGGCGACAAACCAGGCGGTTCGAGCCCAGAGCATCGGCGGCCAGGTTGGCATACCACCAGGGCCCACGGTTGGCGATCCAGCCATAAGCCACCCCGAGCGCGAACGCCAGCTCGCCATCATCTACCCTCTGCTGCGGGATAATCGAGGGCATGTTGGCCACGATTTCCGGGGCGAACAGGTGGAGCGGATGGCCGCCCATCCGCTGCCATTCCTCGTAGGCGGCGTGACCCTCGTGGACCTCGCTGAGGTAGTGCAAACACGCGCCATGGGTGCGCCGGAGGACATAGATCCGATGTGGATCGCTCGTGGCAACGGCGTCGGCCTTGCCCGTGTACTGCCCGTTGGCGTGAATGCGGCTGGTCGCCGCGGTGAGCAGTGCCGCCTTGACGCGTTCGCGCTCGGCCGGCACTTCCCCTGGCGGGATGCCGATGATCATCGTGTCGGCAAACCGGACGCCGATATTCCGCGGATCGGCTTGCCAGAGCGGCTGACAGGCCTGAACCACGTGCTGGATTCGCACCAAGGCGCCGTGCTGCGACTCGGCATCGGCCAATTGACCGGCCAATAGATCGACGGCCGTTACGTTGCGGAACGCGGCCCCGAAATGGTCGGCCACTTGGCGCATCGCCACTTCGAGAGCCTCGGGTTGAATCGCCAAGGCACGTAGGGTGCTGCGTGACGACTTCTGTAGCCGCGCTTCGAGTCGGGCTAACAGGGCGTCATCTTCCAGGCGGAACCGGGCGAACAAGGCTGCATCCGACTTCACCGTCGAGATGTCAACCTCGACGAGCGAGTCGGTTGTGAGCCGCTGTTCCGCGCGGTACTGCTGTTGAGTCACGGCCAAGTTCTGCCGACAGCGCGGGATTTCCTGGAGCACGCGAACGATCCGATCCTGGCATTGCGACGCTTTCGTCAGCACGTCCTGGAGCACGCTGTGCGCCGCCCGCTTCAACGAAGCATCGACCGACGCGGACAAACCGTCGAGCAAATGCGCAGCGACCGCGTCCTGCTGGCGGCCGCTGGTCCAATATCGCCGCCAGATTGTTGAGAACTTGAGGGCCGACTCCTTGGCCTTAACCACAGCGCGTTTGCCCCGCTGTTCGTCATCGGCCGCCTCCGCCGTGAGCCGCGCCGCGTCCTCGGTCAGCAGTTCGATCAACCGCGCACCAAAGGCTGCCGCCGTGCGATGCCCGGTGGCAACCACCAGCTGCTCGAACTGTGCTTGCAGCGAGTCGCCAACCTCTTTCAGTAGCACCTCCTGGAACTCGGCGACGCGGGCCTCCAAGGCTGGCAGTTGCACGCGTTCGAATTGCTGCAGGAGCTGGTGCATCCGGTCGGGGATTTCGCCGTTGCGGTAGTACAGCCGCTGCGAGCCCTGTACGAGCTTGAACAGGGGACGAACGAGGTGCTGCGCGTTTGGCAACACCAGACGTCGGAGGGTCGCCGTCAAGGCGCGGGGGTCCAGCGCCAAGGCATCATCAGGCAGCGGCCGAGTGAACCAGGCGCTGGCCGATTGCTCGGCGGCTTCAGCCGTCGGCTGCGCACCCAAGACGCGCCGCTGCACGAAGCCATCGAGGTTGGTCGCGGCACAGAATTGGGCACAACGATCAGCCGAGAAGGCCAGGGCCGTGGCGCCGAGCGTACTAACGTAACGCGCCTGGCCGGTGGCCGGGTCAGGCATCAGTTCGCGGAGCGTGGCCTGATTCGAATCATCCAACGCGATGAGGTCCACCAGTTCGGTGCCCAGTTCGGCCGCGACGCCCAGCGCGAGCGAATCGTACACCGCCTCGGCCGACGGCAATTCTCGCCCATTGGCCTGATAGCGACCGACAATGAACAGCTCGTTGAACAAGCCTGCCGGCACAGGGATCTGGCTCCGTTCGTCCGGCCCCAGTTTCAGGTTGACCCGACTGCCAAAACCCTCGCGAAGGGCGTGCAACTCCTGGAGCGTGACGTAGCCATTCGATTTCAAGCGATTGAACTGATCCGGCTTGCCCACCATGACGCGCTCAAATGTGCTCGGCGCGAGGACAATCGCCTTGATTGACGTCGGCAAATGGCTCGTCAACGCTCGCGTCAACGCCAGCGCGTTTGGCGCCGCGCCCGACCCGGAGCCGCCGCAGTCGGAGAACATGATCCAGGCCTCCAGACCGTCCTTCAGGTCGTTCCCGTCCTCGGTGCCTAATTGCTGCTCGAGACGGTAGGACGTGCTATTGAGGATCGCGAGTTTGCGCTTGATGGCGCTGGAGATGAGATGCCAGGCTGCCGAGACGCCCAGGTCGCACGCGGCTCGCACCTGACCGGCCTGGTCGTTGTCGTCATGGATCATCGACTCGAAGAAGGCCAGCTGCTGGGGGTCCGCCAGACCCATCCGCTCCAAGATAGCGCGATGCGTGTCGGGATTGCGGACGATCTTACCGATCTCGCGCAAGTTGATGTGCACGAATTCGTCGTCATCGAATCCCGGGCAGCCCTCGGCTCCCGCCTGGCTCGACTCGTCTGTGTCGATGGCGAGAAACTCGAAGTGGGAATCGGCCTTGAGGGATTGCATCAGTCGCTTGAGGCGACTGCCCGTCTTGATCGCGGCGCCGCCCAGGAAGATCAGCAGTTTGCGGGCGAACCTGCGGCCGCGTTTGCGGCGCGGCAACGGCGCCAGGGTGGGGGGCGATTGCAGGGCTTCAATCACCTGCTCGCGGATGGCCGCATGGCCGTAGCTGACAGGGTCGTGACGGTGATTCGTTTCGGCAGACGACATGACATACTCCTTCGTGGTAATCAGGGAGATTGAGGGATCCTGGAGCGCGAGATGGACTCTCCGCCCGCCCCACTGCTGCAACTAAAAGGCATGCCGCCGGCGCGATCAGAACAACTCCGGCGGCGCTCAGGGTCAGGCCGTGTAGGTCACTCGGTAGGGCTCTAACAAGACTTCCAGCCCTTCTTCGAGTTCCGTTTGCAGAACCGGCCGATCTTGTTGGCTCAGTTCCAGCCGGTAGTTCACGAGTGCCTGCTCGGCGATCGCTGTAAGCTTGATGCGGGTGCCGGGTTCCACTTCGACCTCCTCTTCGGCCGATGTGCCGGGAAACTCGAAGCACTGAACATCGCGGTGTCGGGGCCCTCGGCTGACCACCAGGTTTCCGCACAACAGCGCCCGCCGTCGATCGAACGTCCTGGCACGCCGCTTCCAGGCTCCGATGCCGACGGTCGTCAGCACCAGCGCCCCCAGCGGCAACTGCCAAGCCAGCCGATACACCCAATCCGGTGTCGGCGGGGCAATGTCGAGCGTCGGGCCCTGCCAAGCAGCGGGCACAAGGTTTTCACCCGCGGGTCCGTGCACCTCGATTCGTGGGGTCCACTGGCCCGGGCGATAGCGATAACTGAAGTCACGCGCGCCGGAAAACTCCTGCGCTGGCGAGCCATCTCCCGGATCAAAAATCAGCTTGGCAATCGTGCCGGTGCAGCGGCTGCGGAAGCCTACGTTGGTCAAGCCCCGACCGGGGGTACGGTCCACCTCAAAAATGGCGCGCGGCTGCACCGAGCGGGCAGCAACCTCAAGGGTCGTTTCGTACTCGTCCTGACCGCCGGGCCCCCGTACCGTTTGCCGGATCGTGACCTTGCCGACGCGCTGGCAAGGCAGCTCAAACCACCGCTTTGCGGCCGTAGGCGCGAGCGTCAGATGCATCGGCTCGGCGTCTCCGGCAACGGCAAACGCCACCTCCGATACCGACCCCTTCGAAATGTCGGTAATCACGATGACATCGCCGACAAACGGCGCAGGATTCCCCACCGTGAAACCTGCCTGGGGAGGTTGCCAGGCAGCCACGATCAGCGGACGCTCCAATTCGGCTGTTCCGCCGGGGCCCGTGATGACACGGCGGACCGCATGTTGTCCCGGCAGCGGCGCCGTCAACTTCCAGGTTCGACCCGAGCCAAGCAATTTTCCGTCCAGATACCACTCCCCCTCGCCGTCGACGAGGCCCGATGATGTGTCGACCAGCGTGATTTCGTCATCAGGACCGACACTCGCCGTAAACTCGAAAGCGACCACCGGCTTCTCGGGGCGCACGACGGAAAGTTTCTGCGTGACGCGGCTCGACTGGCCGCTCTGGTCCCACACCGTCAACGTGACGAGGTAGTCACCGAACTGCGACAGTGCAAATGTCGGGTGCCGATCGCTCGACACGGAGCCAGCGCCCCAGCGCCATTCGAACCGCACCGCCGATGCGCTCGACTCGTTAATGAGCGCTACCGTCTCCCCGAGCCGGGGCGCGGTGGTCGAGAAGCGAAACTTCGCCACCGGCGGCGTCGGCGCGGTCACGATCAACGTCGCGCGGGCTTCACTCGTTCGTGGCTTGGCCGACGACTTGCCCGGTTGCTTGACCTGGTATCGCACGACGTACCTTCCTGGCCGCGTGTAGCGATGGATCGGTCGATCGCCAGGCTTACTGCCCGTGCCATCTCCCCAGTCGATGTTGCGCTCCGCCAGGATGCCGATGCTTTGGTCGACTAGCTTGACGGGCTCCCCGACCTGCACCGACATGGCCGACAGCCGAAATCCGGCCCGCAGAGGCAAGACTTCTTCGGCCGTCAAGGCCTTGGTAAATCGGACCCCTGCCCCTTCGAGGGTTGCTTTGACATCGGCCTTCACGTCGTAGCCCAGTGTGATCCAATCGACCGTGACCACCGACTCCAGCACATGCCGGTACTTCGCCACGAGCGTCGCATGATTCAGTTTGGGGGCCTTCTCCGTGTCTTCGCCGTCAGTCAGCAGGAGTACGCGCACCCGGCCGGGCAAGTCTTGTGACTCGGCTTCGGCCAGTTGTTGGGCGAGTTTCAAGACGTGATCGGCCGAGCGCCATAGATAGGTCGAGCCCTCACGGGACTTGATCGCCGCAAACGCCCGCTTCAGCCGCTCGCGAGCGGCGGCGTCAGTAACCTGGAGGTCGACGACGTCGATCAACTGATGATCGAATGTCTTGACGAGGATCCGCGTGCCTGCGGGCAAGTGATCGGCCAACAACGTAAGCCGGCGTTTCACATCGTCGAGCTTGCTTGTGTCCGACAGCACCGGTTGCACCGGGGCGGGAAACGGGTAGCGCATCGACCCGCTGACGTCGATCAGCACGATGAACACCAGTGGCGGATTCGTCGCCGCGGCACTGGCCGTGTCGGCGGTCGTCCAGGGCATAAAAAATAGACACAACAAACAGCACGGCTTCTTGAGAGATGTCCGCATGGCTAAGTCCTTGTTCAGGGGGCTCAAGATAAGGCGTTCGATCCAGTGCATGTGCTCCGCGAGATGCTGCAATGGTGGTGGTCAGCTTTCTGCGTTCGGGCCTTCGATTGCCGCAGGGCGTTGCAGCGTCGGGATCGCCAGACCGTGTTCCGCGGCGGTTTCGAGCGCCCAGTCGCGCAGCTCCAGCAACCGTTCGCGCGGCACCGCGCCATAAGTGAACAGCCCCAGGCCGAGAATCGTCACGGCCAGGAACACCGATCGCAGCAGCGCACCGACCGCGAACCGGGCCACACGCGCGCCCAAGCCCAACGCAAACGCCACGAGGCCCAGTGCCAGATAGCCCCCTTGCAACGGCGGTGCGCCACCGGGCGTCTGGGCAACCGGCGTTTCCGCGCTCGGAGGCGTGCCGGCGGCAGCCGGGTGATTTCCGGGCACGATTTCGACACCGTAGTTGCCCGGCAGGAACCGATTGAGCGACCGGACAACGTATTGGCACTCGCCACGAACGACGCTCGCCGCGAGCGGATCGAGCTTGAGCTCGGCCACGGGTCGGCCGTCGTCGAGCCCGACTTGCTCAACCCAGCCCACATTCGCCGTGCCCAGCACGACGGCCGCGCCTGGCTGCAGCCGCCCTACCTGCGGGCCGGAGACCATCACGGTGAGCTCGCGGCGTCCTGCCAGGGTTGCCCGACCCAACTGCAATACACCCCACAACACGGCCAGGCCGACGAGCAATAGCCCAGCCCACTGCCACGGGCTCCATGTCGGGCGCGCCAGGCTGGGCTCGCCCGGATCGATTTCGTCCGGCTCGTGATAAAAGTCTGCCAACCGTTTGCTTTTTGTGCGCTGCATGGCGAGATCCTTGTGCAAGAGGCGAACGCATCGAGGGACGCAACCCAGGGCCGCGCGGCCGAGCCTTCGACTGATAAAGGCATGGCACGCGAGACCCGTGCGGTTCGCGGCCGATTTTTTTGTGCCGCTCCGCCTGCGCTAAAAAGGCATGCGGTCTACCCGTCTACGGCACCTTGCCAAGTGCCCGGCGGCTATAAATACTTGGCCGACCCCGCAGCGCGACGTTAGGAAAGGTGGGCAACCGTTGGCCAAGCATTCGTCCGCGACCACCGTTGGGAAGCCACCGTGGATCGATTCGCAGCGGATGCTGGCGCTGCGCGGCGGCCGTGATCCTTGGCCCCATCTCCAGCCGGCGGCCTTTCGTCGCGGGCGGCGCGATCGCAGTCCGGCAAGCGAGCTCGATACTCGGGGCGCACCGCGTACGGGCCGTCCACGCCGTCGGCGAAAGCGGCCCTGGTGCAAGACCAATAAGCGGTGGCTATTTCTCGACTGGCTTCTGAGGGCCAAGGAGACGCATCGCTGGCTGTGCGTGACGACCGACGGCGGGATCGGCAAGAGCACGCTGCTCCGCTGGGCCGAGGCGGCCATCGCCCGTCACGCCCCCGGTTATTTCGCCGTCTATCTCGACCTGCCGCGCGTCGCGGCTCCGGTCGCGGGCGAACCGCCGCTGGCCTGGATACTGCGCGTCGTCGTCGCCAAGGTGCGTGCGACCCTGGCCGAGACGGGTCCTTCGGGCATCCGCAGCGACGCGCAGCAACTCGCCGCCCAACTCGTCAGGCTGTTGCACGCCGGCCGGCTGGTGTTGCTGGTCGACGCGCTCGATCAGACCCAATCGCTTGATCCGCAAACCGTCGCCAAGGTCGACCTGCTCGGCCGGTTCCTCGCCGAATATGGCCCCGCCTGCCGCGTCGTCGTGGCGGGGCGGCCGCATGGCGTGGTTCGCTACCGCCATTCGCTGTTTGCCCAGCCACACTGGCGGTTTGCCCAATTGTCGCCGTTCACCGAAAACGAGGTCCGCGAATACCTCGGCCCCGAGCGGTTCGACCTGCTCGGCCAGCTTGACGTCGACGTCCTGGCGATCCCGCGGTTTCTCGAGCTGATCCGCCGCGAGCTGCCGCTCGGCCAGTTGCGCAAGCTCCGCACCGGCTCGGGCGTGTACCACGCGTGCATGACCCAGGATCTCGAGCGGATCGCCAAGCAGGACCTGCGCGGCTCGCACGGCGTCGCGCGGCTCAAGTCCGAACATGCCGAGCAGCTCTTGGCCCTGCTAGCGTTCGCGATGTTGCGCCAAGAGAACTTCGCCGGCGTGCCCGCGCAGGAGTTTGCGGACTTTCGGGCGGGGCTCTGGCGGCACTATCAAGGCGAGTTGTTGATCTCCTCCCCCGAGGCGTTCGAAGAGCGGCTCGACCTGGTAGGCCAGGCCAATGAAGTCCTCGACCACGGCTACCTCGATAACGACGGGCTTCGCCAGGTCTACTGGCGCGATCCGACCTTGCAGGCGTTCTTTGCGGCGCTGTGGATCGTCAAGTACGCCTCGGCCGCCGACCTGGCGTGGTGGGCAGACCATGTGTTCCTGTCGCCGCCGATGGAAGTCGATGCGTTCCTGTACAGCGTCTGGCGGTTTGCGTGCGAGATGCCGCTAACGCGGGTTTCGGCCAAGCGCTGGACGGCCGCGATGGAACCGTTGTTTCGGCCTGGTGATGGGACGGCCGCAGGGACACGACGATCTAGCGAGATGATCTGGCGAGCCCACCAGAACGCGACGTTGCGCGGCACCCGTGAGGTACTGGAGCAGTTCACGAGAGTTTGTCTCGTCCCTTATCAGGGCGAGTTTCAGGCGATCGTCGGCGGCGCTCGCGGCGCGGAGGCCAATCGAATCGCCAACAAGTTCTTGTCTACATTCCGGCGAATCGTGCCAAACAACATGGGCATTTCGACGACTTTTTTGATGGGTTCAGCCGCGGATGACGACTTTCATCGTTCAAACGAGCAACAGCACAATGTAGAACTGACGCGAAGAATGTCGCTATCTCAGTATCCTGTGACGAGCGAGTTGTACGCGTTATTTGACCCGGGCCACGCTTGGCGATTCAGCGACTACAAGAAGTACAGCGACCAGCCGCGTTGCCCTGCGATCTACGTGAGCTGGTATGACGCGGTGTCTTTTTGTTTCTGGCTGGGAGCCGAATACCGATTGCCGACGGAGGCGGAGTGGGAATTCGCATGCCGAGCAGGTACAACAACACCATTTAGTTTTGGGTCGGACACAAAGGGCCATCATGCGAATTGCGATGGCACCTTATTCTACACACAAGAAGGCAATAACCTTGGCGCTGCATCACAAGTTGGTGCGTACGATTCCAATGCTTTAGGACTCTACGACATGCACGGAAACGTCTGGGAGTGGTGTAGTGATTGGTATAGTGCGTACCACATGGTTCCCGCTCCTAATTGCGATCCACTAGGCCCAGCGTATGGAACAGAGCGAGTTGTTCGCGGTGGGGAGTTTGGCATTCCATGCAGCTACTGCACCTCTTCAATGCGCCTTCGTTTTAAGCCCGGACACAAAGCATGTTGTCTCGGATTCCGCGTTGCGCTGAGCACTAGTTAGCGTGAAAACCGTGCGTGGTTGATCGCTGGAGTTGGACCGCTGCGCGGCACTTGCACAAGTCTGTCTGGATTCTATCGTGGGCGGCTGCTCGCGAGTTGAGTTGGGGGGCACGTTTGCGGCTGATCGGTAGATCATGGCCGCCCGGCATGCCTTTATCGGGTGTTGGGCCTGCTCGGTTTGCGGGGCCCGGGCTGCACCAGCTTGGAGGACAGGCCATGGAGCACCGACTGGCATTACTGGTCGACGGCGAGAACGTCGCCGGCCGGCATGCCGCCGAATTGCGGCGGCGCACCGACGAGTTGGGCAGCGTTCGAGTTTGTCGCGTTATCGGCAATTGGCAGGGTAACCGCGGGCTGCAATGGAAGGCGGCCGCGCGCCGTTGGCCGGCGATCGAGTTTGTACAGCGCACCGGGCGGGCCAAGAATGCGGCCGACGTTGCCTTGGCCATTCAGGCCGTGGACTTGCTACGCGACGGGGGGCTCGACGGCTTTTGCCTGGCCAGTGCCGATGCCGATTTTGTCCCGCTGGCCCAGCGCATCCACCGCGCTGGGTTGTTGCTGTACGGTTTCGCCGCGGGCAACTGCTCGCGGGCGCTGCAGACCCAATGCGACGCCTGCTTTTCGCTGGGCGAGTGCGTGCCGGCGGCTGCCGAGGGCAGCCTGGTCGAACTGATCGAGCAGGCCATTCTCGCGCGCTCAGGGGACGATGGTTGGGCGAACCTTCCCTCGGTGGGCAACTACCTGCGATCCTGTACCGAGAACGACGCCGTGACGCATTGGGGCTTTTCGAGCCTGTCGCAGTGCCTCCGCAAGCTGGGGCAATTCGAGTTGCAAGACGTCGGCACGCTCCGCCGCGTGCGCGTGGCGGCGTAGCTGGTCAATTCGCGCAGGACGGTTTTGCGGTTCGCTCCTCGCCTTGGCGTCGAACTTCCCCCTGCTCCCAAAGGCCCCGGTGTTGCCGATTGCTAGTGATTCGTGAGGGTAATTGTCTTGGCTGGTCGCCGTGAAATGGCGGGTCGATGCGTTTCGCCAACGAGATACTTCCAAAAGCGATGCGTCTGGATGCCTTTCTTACTACGGCGGCTCCAATCAACCTACTGCTTGCTTGAGGGTGTGTTGTCATGGTGATTCAAGAACAAACGTCCGAAGTTATGCAGTTCGATAAGTCCGGCGTGGTGATATGCCATGCAGAACTGCTTGATGGGCGCGTCGCGTTGGGGACTCTTGATGGCAGAGTCCTGATCTGGAGGCCTTGCATCAGCCGCGTACCAGAGGTGATCGCACAACGCCGTCGTTGTCCGGTAGAGAGTTTGCTCGCTCTTCCAAGCGGCGCGGTTGTAGCGGGCTATGACGACGGCATGATGGTCGTTGCTGATCCAGCCACTGGCAACGTCCGAGCAATTCGCGCTCACACGAGCTCCGTTAGATGTCTATTGGGATTCGCAGACGGTGGCTTCGCATCCGGCAGTTGGGACGGGACCGTCAAGACCTGGACGGGAGAGTGCCGTTTTGTTCAGTCGATGCATGAACACACAGGTTCGGTACGGTGCCTGACCGCAACGATCGATGGCTGGATCGTTTCTGGCAGCGATGACTGGACGCTGAAATCCTGGCATCCTAAAACCGGTGCAATTCGCACAGCGTTTGCAGAGGATGCCTGCTTCAGCCTGCTCGCTGCACTCCCCGACGGTGGCTATGTCGCAGCGGAGGAGTTCGGAATTGTTCATCGCTGGGATCGGGCCGGCGTTCGGATCGGCTACAAAGTCCTCCATGAGGACGAGATCAGAGCGCTGGTGGTCTTACCCGACGGAGGTATCGCGACAGGGAGTTTTGACGGCTACGCAAAAGTGTGGATGCCTAATTCGGACGACATGGTCCGCAGCTCCTCCTGGACGGCGAACGGGGTAACTTGTGTCGGAGCGCTGTCAGATAGCCGGCTGGTGATCGGCGACGGTAACGGCATCGTCAGAATGTGGAGCCCGAGCACCGGCGAAGTGCAACTGTTAGGCCGACACGGGCACAGTGTATCGTATGTGACTAGCATCTCCGACGGATGCGTCCTCTCAGCGGGTGGCTATGGTGACGAAACAGTTCGATTATTTTCGCCGGTGGGCCACTGAAGTCGCCAGAATCGATGTGTCTGTAAGGTTAAAAATGGCCACGGGAAGCTCTAGCACGCGGCGACTCGCTTCAGCGGTTGGACACCGCTCAAGAGCGACGGCGATCACTAATGGGTGCAAGAGGCAATCAGGCTCTCGCGCCTACTGCGCTCGTTGTCGCCACCAGCAGCGGAAAGAATGGTCGGTGATCAAGCGATGCAGAGCTTGGGAAACAGAAACCCTACAACTCCTCCCTGGCAACACGGAACCCAACGTTGTTGTACCGGACGCCAGTCGCGTACCAGAACCGGACCGCGGAACGGCAGAGACTGGCGTCGTTGTTCCAACTACCGCCGCGGAGCACGCGGGAATTGCCCACGAAGCTCGGATTCATACCGTCGCGAAACTCAATGGCGGACCACGATGCCGCCGTCCACTCCTTGACGTTGCCCAGAATATCACGAAACCCGCAGGGATTGTCGTGGGCATGCGCGCCTACAACGACGGCGGGTTCCAGTGATGTTGGTTCGCCTGAATCAAACGTCGTGTCAAACGTCATGCGGCTCGTGTCCGCTTCGTCTCCCCACCAAAAGCGCCTGCGCCAATCAGTGCCAGCCTTGGCGGCGTACTCCCACTCGACTTCGTCCGGGAGCCGGCAACACCCGCCATCCCAATAGGCCCACTGGCAAAACGCCCAGGCATCGTACCAATCGACTCCGGTCACCGGCGCATCGGGGCCTACCTTTTCGAGCCAGTAATCGTCATGCCGCGGATCGAAAAAGTGAAACCAGGCTACCAGCGTTGGAAAGCGATTGAGCTGAAAGGCACCGACACGAAACTCGACGCCGTCCGGTTCGTCGTCAAGATGCTCAGAGCCACTAAGGGGCGAGCCCATTCGAAAGTGGCCGGCGGGAACGTGGATGAAGCTGTCCTTGAACTGCTGGGCTCGCTTCGTTGCCGTCGCTGGGGACCAAACAATGACTTGCCGTTTGGTTCGCTTACCTTTCGCGACTGTGTTGCCCCAGTCGTGGCCATGCAACTCGTTGAAACGCGACCAGTTGCCGTTGAGCAGGACGTCCTCGAACTCGCTCTGCCAGTCGTTGATTACGGCCGACGCCGCCTTGTCGCCGGCGCTAACGTACGCCTGCATCGGCTCCCACGAGCGGTAGAGGATCTCGCAGCTCCGTTTCGTGCCAGCGGCCGTGCCGTCGCCGGGGCGATAGACCGTGCCCAGCGAACGAACCCAAGGGTTGATCGCGGATTTGGCCGGCGGTCGAGCCTCGGCTGGCATCTCGGCTGCGTAGCGCCACATCCAGTAGAAGTCCCCCGTCGAATCGTCCTGCGGCAGATAGACCAGGTCCCACAGCCGCTGGGCATCGACTGCGGTCGCATAGAGCGACATCCACAGGCCGGCATAGAACTCCTGTGACGAACGATCGCGGAATTCGATGCCGTGCGGCGCGTTTTGTTCGAGGAACCCAAACTGCACGACCGTGTTGAGGCGGACCAATTGTTTAAGCGACGCCCGCCACCACGCGAGCGTTCGCGGCTCATCGAGCCCGAGCTCGGCCAAATGCCCCTTGACCCGGCGAATGACCGCAGCTGCCAGCTCGGTCATCGCATGCTCACCCTCGGGCACCCGGCTGAAGTTCGCCTCGTGGCCGTCGGCCACCATGCTAAAGGCGATCGCCGCCAGCAGCATCTGGATTTCTTCCACCGCGGCCTGCTGTCGCGGCAGCCCTTCGGCCAACATCTTGCGCGTCGCCAACCAGAAGACGTCGCTGGGCGTGCGGAGCACCAAGCCGTCGTCCTGCAAAACCATGCTCAAATAGTACAGTGCTCGTGGCACGCCTAGCAGCCGACGGGCCTCTCGGGGAACCCGTTCGTAGCGATCCTTGCCGTCGGCACCTTTGCCGAGATACCGCCGCTGTTGCGGTTCGTCGAACGGATCGAGTTGCAGGAATTGCCAGCCCCGCGCCTCGTGCGGGTGGCCGAATAGCCTGGCGAAATGCTCGCGAACGCGGTAGGGCCGGCTGCCTAGCACGAACCGGCAAGCTGCGAGCGCCGGGTCGGCGAGAATCAGGCCGAGAACATCGAGTTGGGTCTGGCTGGCATGATCAATGGCGTCGAACACCAGCCACAGTTCCCCGCGGCGTGCCAGCCGCGCCAGTTGTGCCCGAACCTCTTGGCGCCGGTCATGCTGCGCGTCGGGGGACAAGAGCGTAATCGAATTGCGGCCGGCAAGCACCTGGTCGACGAGCGTGTCGAAGAACTGGCCCGCGGACTCTGGCAACTTATCGGCCCGAATCAGGAACGCGCAATGGCCGACGAGGCGAGCGTTGGCCCAGGTGACGAGCCACTCGAGCGTGGTCGTTTTGCCCAACCCGGCTTCCGACAGCACGACCTCGCGAAGTCCTCGTAGTGGCTGGTTCGACGCGACCGGCGGCTCAGCCGGATGATCGGTGCTCGGGGCGTGGCTGAGGGCATCGCCATCCGCGGCGGTGGGCAGCCGACCGGCGGCCCAAAGTTGACGATCGGCTGGTTGCCAGCGTGCGCCACGGCCCGATCGGCGAGCGCTAGCCAGCGACTGGCGCTGGCTCAGGTGTTCTTCGCCCGAAATGTTCGTAGTCGAGAGCTGAAGGTCTTCGAGCCGCGGAATGCCGTCTAGGGGACGCAGGACCTGCAAACGCTGGTCGGCGATGTAGCGATGAGCCATGGGGAGCAAGTGCTGCGCTGGGAGCCAGGTCGGATCGGCAGGGTAAAGTGAAGGTCCGGCGACGCGGGGTTCAAAGTGCCGCAGTGCCGGGCTCCCAGCGCTTGGTCCACTCGTTGATCACTTCTTGGCGATAAAAGGTGAGTGCCGTTTGAACTCGGAACAAGCTGCTGAAAGCCTCGCCTAGAGTGCGTGCGGTCGAAGGATCGTCTGGTCGCAGATCACGATGCTCCTGGTAATCGGCGGATTCTTGTAAAGCTGCCACGATCACGCGATCGACTAGATCGCTGCGAATACGCGTTGCTTCAAGCTTCTCGTTGATTCCCCCTACCGGTCCCAGCGCCGCCGCCGGACCCGTGCCCGACGCTATGCACGCGCTAATCGACGCATACGGATCTAGATAGAAAGGCGGCGTGAACTCATCGCCGCCCTGGGGAACTTTCCCCGCGGCCGCCCAGAGAGCACAAACCGTCGCGGCCTGGGCCGAGTTGCCGGAGATCCACGGGATTTGGGAATACATCTCACAGGCGTTAACTCGCCAGCGTCCGCTACAACCGGTGAGCCCCGCGACTTGCCAGGCATCCCCCATCGCGGTCAAGAACTCTGGCTTGGCGGTCGTCAGGCCCATGCGGCCGACGTCAGGAATAAACGTGCCGCATTTATCGTCGAAAAGTTCGACCTCCAGTTGTGCGATGGCCCCTTTGCTGCCCAACTCGTTCGCACCAAAGAGCAAGATTTTGATTCCCGCGGTGCGGTTGTCTTGGGGCTGGCGAAAGTCAAAGCGGGAGAGCTGACAGACGATGTCCCAAACGATCCCCACAGCGGACGAAGTGTAGCCGCTGGCCGCCTGGCAAAACGCGTCGAACTGGGTTCTGTTCTCGGTGTAGGAAACGGGGAGCCACATTGCCCGGTCGGCTACGGTGGCGGCTCCGTAGCCCGCTTGTTCAAAGGCCACAATCGCCGATTGCACCGACTGCGCTTTGAACGGGTGATCGGGGTCTCGGTCGAAGCACGCGGCCCGAATCGAATGATCGATTCCAGCGAAGAGCTGCCGAGCCATCTGCTGGCTGTCGCCAAACGCATCGAAGGCCAGCCCCTGCTCGGCCCAAGTGGCCAAACCGTCGAGTGCCTTTTTCAGTTCGGTATGTTGATTCGTCTCGACAGCTTCTAGCGCGGCCATCACGGGCACGCACTCGGCACCACACAGCTTGGGGATGGCGAGCGCTGGATTTCGCTGCAGCTGCGCAGGCAGTTCCTGCAGTTTTTGTAGCCACGTTGACGGACGGACACGAGAACTTGACTGCGGTAGGTCCGCACTACTCATGGGAGCCTCCAACCAAGGCGTTGAATTCTTAAGGATCTACCCGCGGCCTACAGCCGCTCCAGTAGAGCCTGTACGTTGGACCGAAGTTCCGCGTGCCGCAACGCGAGCGGATGCTCGAGCAGCGGCTCGATGTCCTTCCGCGAAAAATTCTGTAAGCCATCCGGGTTATTCAGATCGGCGGGAAACAGTTCAACGGTGGGATTCGTCAAGCGGGCGCCCTGGCAGAGATCCACTAGCTCGACAAAGCCGGTGCGCATCTCGACTTGGTTCTTCGCTTCCGGCCCCGCCGCCGTCGGCTCAAGGACCAGCAAGGCAGTGACCTGCCCGGAGACCTTAGAATCCTTCAACTCGATTTTGACGATCCCCAGCGGCACTTCATTCGCGGGCAGCCGCAGCTCGAGAATTCCGGCAGTCGGGTCGACGCGGACGCCCTCGATAAGCTGATTCCGAGGTGCTGGGACCTCCTTCGCCGTCTCTGCGGCCATCCCCAGCGGCGACTCAGCAAGCCGGAATGACCATGACGACCGCCGGGGCGCTGGGGTTACGGGCCCGGAAGCGGGCCCCTTTCTGCGGCGCGATACGTACTCGGCTGACCATCGCTGTGCGACTTCATGCTGCAGGATGGCCCGATGTACCAGCGCCTGCCGGATTGGATCGGGGTTTTCGCCCGAAAGGCTGTCCAGGATGTCATTGATTTCGAACTCAGTCATCGTAAGGTCCTTTTATCGTTGGCCGGCTTGTCTTAGCCGGCTCATGTTTGAACAACGCTTGCTTGACGGCTGGTGTGGATGCGGCACTACACGCCTAGGCCCGCTCTTAGTCTGCTAATCACGGAACCATGCTTGGCTTTAACCGAATGGACTGAGTCCCCGGTCTCCGTGGCAATCCAGTCCCAAGACTTGCCCTCGCAGCGCCAAAGCACGATCTGACGCTCTTCGACATCGAGCGTTTTTTCCATCATCTGCAAGATGCGATTGAGGTTCGAGTCTCCGGCCGAGGCTGCAGCCATCGTTTCTGCCTTTTCTAGATCGCGTTCGCCGGCTTCCCCGCCCTTACCGTGCTCCCGCTTCAAACTCTTCTCTGTGGGGTTCTTGGCGACGTTCTTTCGCTCATAGGCCTCACTGTCGATATCACCGTGAGCCCGTGCCAGAAAATACCCGAGAAAGTCCTTTTTGTCCTTCTTGCGCGAACGATCCGCGTTGTGGCGAGCGACGTATGTTGAAGCGTTACACAGCAACCGAAACCAGACCTCGTTCGCGACGGCCAAGACGGATTCATTCAGGTTGGCATCTTCCCGCCATTTGCCCTTGTCGTCGACAAAACCGCCAAAATGTCGACGAGCATCGCGGCGATGCTTGCGGACCAGGTCTTTGATCGCCGGCCGTGGCTTCTTACTGCTCGGTGACGCCGACCCGGCTTGGTCATCGGATTGCTCAGGCGCACCATCAGGATCATCGGTATACAGACGGCGCACGGCCTCGAGCCAAGATTCCGGCCAAGACTCCTCGGGTACCTTGAGTTCGAGCAGTTTGATTTCGTCGAGTTCCTCGAGCGCGAGTTCCTTGCCTTCCTGGAGATTTTTCCTGAGTTCCTTGAGTCTCTTGCGTTGTTCTTCCTTGAGTTTCTTGAGTGTTGCCAGTAACTCTTCCACGAGGGTGGCACGCTCTTTAGCCGCTGCGGTACCGGACTCGGATGGCAGCGTGCGCGACAGCGTCGCGGCGACGAGACGCTCGAGGTCCTCGGCGATCTGCTCCAGCAGCACCCACGCACGCCAGAAAGAGCAAACCGGCAACGGCTTCCAGGATGACTTGGGTTTCCGTTTTCGCTTTCGCTGCTTCCGCACATCGTTGATCGGTGTCGCCTTCGCCTGCTTTTGCGACGGCTGCTGCACGCGCTGCTCGGGCGGCTGCATCTCGCCACCCGCACGACCAGATCTCGCTTTTGCCATGCTTCACCCCGCTGTGCTAGTTCTTGCCCACCGAAATGAGAAGGAATGCGGACGGCATGTTTCGACCAGATTTTTTCCAACTATGCTGGGGTTTAGGTATAAGGTCTTGTGCAACCAATAGTTATTGGCTGTCATCAGCCAGGTGGGGTTGCGGTTTCTCCCGTCAAGCACCCCGGCAAACTGGGCAAATTACCCCTCCCGGCAGCACCTGACTCGTCACGCTCAACTCCCCGCTTGCCGACCATTCCAGCCGCTGCCAGCGGCTCTCCGTCACCCGGCCCGCTAGGAAGTCGAGCCAGAGCTGGATGCCCAGATTGACGCTGACCTGCGAGATGGTGATGCACGAGCCGGCCCGGTCTTCGTCCCAGCGGGGTGGACGCTGCCGCGGTAAGGCCCCGATCGGGGCACTTAGTTCGTCCTCGGCCAAGTCCGGTTGCCGCAGTCCGCCCAGACAGGCGATACAGCACTCGCCGGGCACGCAGAGGCGTAGATCGGCCCCCATCCGGCGCTCACCGCCAGCGTCGCGGAATATACCACTGCCAATATCCAAATGCACTTTTGCTAACCAAGGCTTGTTGACAAGTCTCGCCGCCGCCAGCCGGGCCACGTCGGAATCGACACACGTGACTAACAAATCCACGCCACGCAGGCGTTCCATTACCACGCGATGCCTAATCGAAGCTCGTAGCGGCTCGATCACCAAATCGTCAGGCCGAAGTTGAATCAGCTGGCTGGCACGATTGGTGACCTTGGGTTGACCGAGCCCACTCAGAGGGGCGCCGACGGTGGCGTCCAAATTGTGGAGCTGATCGATGTCCTCGTCGATCAGCAGGATTCGACGTGCGCCCAGCATCGCCAGCGTCCACGCGGCCGCTGAGCCATTGCGCCCCACGCCCACGACGGCCACCGTGCTATTCCGCACGCGATGAAACACATCTTCGCCAAGGGCCCCGATCGTGCGGCTCCAGCGTGTCGCGGTCGAGGCATCTAGCAGCGCCGGCCTATCCTTGAGCTGTATTGAGCGCATACTTGGCCCGACGAGCGTGATCCGATCGAGCGGCGCCAATCGTCTGCCCACATCCACCGCTGCATTCCATTGGCCCGCCGCCGGGCCGGTGCCCAAGACGACGCCCACCGCGCACTGGGTCGGTAGCGGCTGCGTGTTCACCAACAAACGCTCGGCAGCATGGGCCGGCACACTGTCGGCCAGCTCGATCACCAGAAAATCGTCGCGCGGGGCGAAGTCCGCGGCCCTCTGGGCGTCGGTCAGCCGATGACAGACCAGCTCGCGGGCACCGGCCCAGTCGTTGGGCTCCAACAACGCGCTACCTCGGCGCGTCCCACGGGCCAGCCGGAGCAGGTCTTGCTGCCAAACTCGCGGCAGCAAACGAAGCTCGTACGGACGCTCAAAGTCAGACATCTGCGTCACCCCACCCGGGCCGAACGGCCCGTTTCACTGCGGCGGAGGAACTGGGTGAGCTTCGCCGCGGCGACACGGCGGTCCAACTCGCGCATCGCTTGCGCCGCATCGCGGCGGATCGTGGCGTCGGGATCGACCAGCGCGAGCCGAAGGGCTTGCCGGGTAAGGTCAATGAGCGTGAGATTCAGCGGGCGGTACATCTTCAACTCTAGGTACTTAAGGTCTGCGGGATCAGCGGAAGCTGGGCGATTGCCCCTGGCAATCGGTAAAGGCATGGATCTGCGGCTCCGCCGCCGCAGCCGGACAAAAAACTCAGGGCTGCGCGAGATCAAAGGCATGTGGGCCGGACAAACGGAGCACTAAGCCGGCTGGCAAAAACTCTCGCCCCACTTTCCGGCGGGAATGAGGATGCCTTTTAGACTCGGTCGCCTCGCGCGACGGCGTTTCGCGGCGTGGGGTGACCCGGCATAATGCCGCCCAGCCGCGTGGCCACGATCGATGCTTGCAGGGGAGCCCGTCGCGATGGACGATCGCCCACCGTTTATCCATGACCAGCGGATGCGGATCCTCGTCGTGCCGCCGGACGCCAAGCGTGGGGCGCGAGACTACATCCAGCCGGAGAGCTTTGGCGCCCCTCAGCCCGACAGTTCGCCCCAGGAGAAACAGGCGAATTACGACAGCGCCTGGCAGCCGATCGCGCGTGCCGATTGGTGCGACGGGGTCTATCAGGAACGTCAACTGCTCCGCACGTTGCTGATCAGCGAGTCGGGCGAGGGGAAAAGCATCGCCGGCGAGTGGATGGCCGCGCGCTTGATGCACCACGATCTGTCGCTCGTGGCGATCGTGGTCGAGATCGACCAACTGAAGCAGGGTCACGGTAATGGGAACTGGGACCTGTTTCGCAATTGCCTGGCGCTACGGATGCTCAAGTCCCTAGGCATGTCGCACACCGGCCAGGTGGCCAGCCAGTGCCAGCAAATCGGCGATGCGCTCCGCCGGCTGGCGCGTCGTGGCAAGTTGGTGCTGCTGTTCGACGGCCTCGATCAGGCCGGCGAAGCAGCGGTTGAGGTCCTGCGTGAACTGTTGCAAGCCGAGCCGCTTAACGTTGCGGGCCAAGAATGTCGCATCCAAATTGCCGGGCGCCCCTTCGCGGTGGCCCAGCATTGGGACACCCTGTTTGAGCCCACGGCAACCACGCCCCAGCATCGCCGGTGGGTGTTGGGATTGCTCGAGGACCTCGACGCAGATCAGCAGCGGCGGCTGCTAGGCGAGGATCGGTACCGCCTGGTGCCGGAGGAGGCCCGGCCGATTCTTGGCGTGCCGCGCGTATTACGTTACCTCCGCCAGGTCGCCTTGGCCGATTTCGAGCGCATCCGGACCCCCAGCGACGTGTTCTGGGAATCGACCCGACACATGCTTGCCGAGGCAAGCCGCAAGTCATCAAGTGCTTCGCAGTCGCTTCGTACCGATCAGGCGCTGGCGCTGCTAGCCGCGCTGGCGTTCGAGATGCTCACCGGCAGGGCGGCGCCTAACCGCTCGGCCGTGTGCGGCGAAGCGGCCGTCGACTCGTTTCTGCTCAAGGTGGCCGAGCTGATGAGTGCCACGCCGCGGATGCGCGCCTACGACTATGAACGGGTCCAGAACGACCTGCGCAAGCTGGCGGAGTGGAACGCGATTGTCGGCTGTGGCTTTGTCGAGCGGGACATCTTTGTCAACGTCCAGTTTCGCGACACGAGCTTGCTGGAGTTTTTCAGTGCCGTGTGGCTGGCGCGATTTGCGACCGAGGAGCATGCCGAGCGGATGCGCTCGCGGCTGTACCTGCAAGAAGAACCCGATTCGCGCATCTGGTACTGGGTCTGGCGCTATGCCTGTGAGTTCCCGCTGGCCACGGCCGACGCCGAAGCCTGGGCGACCGCGATGGCCGTGATCTACCGGCCCGGTGATGGGACGGCCGAGGGTACGCGACGGTCGACCGAAATGATCTACCGTAGCCACGATCAGCAGGTCCGATATCAGACTCTTCCCGCCGAGAAGCAGGGAAGTGACGCGAGCGAACGAGTCGCGCCATACCAAATACGATGTTTGGGCCCCTATCAGGGCGAGTTTCAACTGATCGTCGCCGACCCGCGCGGCGCCGACGCTCAGCGGATTGCCCGTGAGTGTCTGGGTGGCTTCAAGTCGATCATCCCGAATGACAAGGGGATTCCGGCGACGTTTCAGATGGGCTCACCGGCGGACGAGCCCGAGCGGATGGACGACGAACAGCAACACCCGGTAACGCTGACGCGGCCCTTCAGTCTGGCGCAATACGCGGTGAAGAACGAGCTGTACGCGCTGTTCGATGTGGGTCATGAGTCGCGGCAAGGCAATTACAAGAAGCTGAGCCCCGAGCCCCGGTGCCCGGTGATTCATGTGAGCTGGTACGACGCGGTATCGTTCTGTCTGTGGCTTGGTCCGGCGTATCGCTTACCGACGGAAGCGGAATGGGAGTATGCGTGCCGTGCGGGTACGGAGACCCCCTTTCACTTTGGTGAGAAGCTGAACGGCCTGCAGGCGAATTGCAATGGCAACTACCCGTACGGCGTGAAAAAGAGAGGCCCGTACGTGGGACATACGACCCCGGTGGGGAGCTACGCTCCAAATGGGTTTGAGCTGTTTGATATGCACGGGAACGTCTGGGAGTGGTGCAGTGACTGGCACGGGGCGTATCCGAAGGAATCGGTAACAGATCCGGAGGGCCCACCATCAGGCCGATCCCGCGTGCTCCGCGGCGGTGCTTGGGGCTTCAACGCCATGCTCTGCCGTTCCGCGAACCGGATCAGGCTCGCGCCCGACGACCGGAGCAACCTCAGGGGTTTCCGTGTTGTCAGGGCTTACTAACGCTTTGCCTTTTCGCCCTCTTACCCTCAGTCTTTTCTGCCTTCTGCCCTTTTTCTCTTTCTGCTGGCTACGACGCCGAGCGTAGCGAGTCACGCGATTTCTTTTGGCGGTGGGCTCTCGAGTCAAGTCACCAACCGCCCGCCGCTGACCGCGGTGAACAACTTGGCCAGTTTGTCGGTGTTGAGCTGATCTCCTTCGACGCAGGCCCGCAGCATGGCCAGCACGCGGGACTATGTGGTGCGCTCCCCCGGGGCCATGGCGTCGTAGTCGACGTTCTGCAGGAAGAAGTCGAACATCGTCATCTCGTCGTCGCCGATCGGCGGCGACGTCTTGCTCGAACGCTTGGCCATCGTGGGTTCCTCCGAGACGGGTAAAGGTTGCCCCGGTTCTGAGTCGAAAGGCAGCGGCGATTTTACAGCGCGAGCGGCACGTTTGCGTGCCGCTCGCCGAGGCTTCTGCTTGGCAGCTTCTGGTAGAAAGGACCGCATGGTCACTGAAATGCGCTGCCCGCAGTCGCCGGCAAAGTGCAGCACGGCATGCTTCCAGACCCGATTCGTGTCGCTGGGCAGAATGATCACGCTGCCGTGCTCCACGGGAAAATCGTGCTTAGCCCGGGTCTTGGGGTGGACCATCCGAAACGTCCGCGGCGCGCCCAGTGAAACCATGATGATCGGCGCGCCAGCGACAAGTTGCTGCCATTTGTCGTGATGCTCGGTGATTTGGTGCTGATCGTCCCCTGAGTACCAGTTGACCAAGAGGCCATTCAGCCGCGGATCCAGCTCTCGCGCCCAGTCATACAGCGGCGCGAGCTCTGGGAGCAGGGCGTGTTGTTCCTCGGTAATGCCGGAAAACGCGTAGGCATGTTCATAGGCCCGCGTCCAACGGCGCGTGGTGACCTGGCGGCCAAACATCTTCGCTTTGCCCTGCTCGGCGGGCCGCGCTTGCCAGAGCGACTCAAAATCGCCGGTAGCGGCCATGCTCAATTTCTCAGGTAGCCGGCCCAGCCACAGCTCGCAAGTCTCATCGAGCGGCTCGCGCTTGAAGCCGTCGTAGGTCGGATTGTCGGACATGCCTTTAGCTCCATGGGTTAGCCGGGCGCGACCGGCCCGGAAAACCGGAGCCGCGCGAATCGCGCCCGCCTCATAAAGGCATCCTGGGTACCCCGAGGGGCGCGCGTTTAGCCGAGATAATGTTTTTCTTTTTTTCTCGCTCAACCCAGCCGCCTGCTTGCCTTTCTCTTGCGGAACGAACCGCAATCCAATTCTCCGCCGATTCTAGGAGACCCAGCCGATGAAATCGAAAGTTGCTCAAGGCGCCCAACTGGTTGCCGGACTGGCTGTTTTTCTGCCGTCGTCGGCCGAGGCCCTCGATCTGTTGGCCCGACATCAGCTCCGGCTGAGCGCGGCCCTGTTGAACCCCGCCACCTGCCAAACGTCGATCTGCGATGGCTCGCTGTTGAACCTGGCGATCCAGGCCCTGGGGGAGACGTCGCCGAGCGCCCCGCTTGGTTACGACGATATTCGCCTCGCGTTGGACGAGGTGGCGCAGATTCGCGTCCGCCAGGGTGAAGGCATGCCCGCGTGGCGGTTGGCCGATGGGCAGGTATTGGCGGTCGTGTTTCCCTTGGTGCTGCAGGCCGAAGGCCGAGGCCTTTGTGCGGATTTCAAGGGTGTCCGAGATGGCGAGCTGGACCCGGCTGAGAAGTTAGCCGAGCTGCGGCGGGTTCTAGGTGAATTGAAGGTCGTCGCCGGGCGCTTGGCATGCCGAACCCCAGCCGAGCGACTCGCCCGCGTGCAAGCCAAGCGTCGGTTGGCCTGTGTGAGTGACGAGCTTCAGCGGTTGCAGGCCTATGGTTGGCCAGTGCCGTCGGCGACCTTGGGCGAATGCACGCTGTCCGAACTGATCCGCCATTTCAACCTGCAAGGACTCTCGTTCGCCCCCTGTGAGCTAGGCGGCGAAGCGACCTATACGCGGATCTTTCTGGCCCTGGCCGCACGCTGCCGGCAGCAGTTGCCCGAGGAGGTCTTGCGGCTGGCCGAGACCCAGGCGCAGCAGCGTGCTGAGCGGCGCCGCGCGGACCTTGACGAACGTCGCGAGCGAATCTCGACCGCAGCGGCCGAAGGTGCCACGCAGCGTCGCGGGCGGATCGCCGCAAACCGCAACCGCCCACCGGACGTTGGCGTGCCGGGCGACCCGAGCGTTTTCGTGTTGCCCCAGCCAGCCGCGGATCCCGCCTCGACGTGGACGCGCTATTGGTACCGGACCTATCGCTATTCGTACCCCGTCTACAGGACGTATCGCTACACGATTTCGCACTGAAGACGCGCACGGCCCGGGCATCAGATGCCTTTCTTCTTCACGCGACGACGCCGAGGTGACCGTCGCCACGCTCAACCTCGATGGAGCACTGAAATCGTGCGTTCGCAAATTGTGCACTGGTTTGAACTCGCGCTGTTCTTCCTGGGAACGATCGTGCGGGTGATGCCGTGGTGGGCGCGCCGCGACCGAAAGCCGCGAGTCGAAGCGGCAATCGCCGTGCAACCGATTCGCTCCCAAGGGCGCAGCACCTCGCGTGACGTCGACCATCAAGAAACCTGGCCGGTGACGACCGTTGAGCGGTTGAGCTGGCGGGGCCCGTCCGCGAACGGCTTCTCGCATTCGACGGTCGGCTATGCGCTGCGAGGCGCCGCCGAGTTGTTTTACGCGACGGGCCAGACGCCGCCGCTGGCACCGATTGCCCAGCGCGTTCTGGCCTACGAACGTGCTCGGGCTGGCAATCACTCGGTTGCTGCCAACGATTGCACGCCGATTCTCTACGGTGGCGTGATGGGGACCGTCACGAAGGCCAGCGGCGAGGTCGTCCCGCAACGGATCGGCGTGGATCGCGCGTTTCTGGAGGAGCATCTGGTTTGGGCCTATCGCCCCGGTGGCATCAAGCATCAAGTGCCAACGGCCCTAAAGCGGCTCTTTTCACACCCGAGCGTACGGGACTATGTGCAACGGATCAGCGAGGTCGCGCAACATGCCGAGCAGGCCCTGCGGGCAGAGGACCCGGACCGACTGTCGATGGCGATGGTGCGTTATCGTGAGTTGTTCTGGGATGGCTGGGGCGAGGGAATGCTGCTCAACCCGGAGGTTCCGCGCGTGGCGGAGCACCTCCAGGGCGAACTGGGGGATCGATTGCTTTCCTGGATCGGCGCTGGAGCTGGGGCGGCTTCGAGTATCGTCGTGTTGACGAGCCATGCGGCCGTGACGATCGCAACGCTGAAGGCGCTAGGCTGGCGGGCTTACTCAGCAAAAGTGGCCGAGGGGCTGCGCTTTGACTACGCGCAGAATCAGCGACGGCTGACGATCACTGCTCCCCAGCGAATCGCCTTGGTGGGTGCCGCTGATTTGGGCGCCGACCCAGCGATTGCCCAGGACGGCTACTCAATTGCTGTGGCCATCGAACCGCGCAGCGAGTTGGTGATTGAGTTGGGGGAGTAGACGACGCAGCATCCGGTCGTCGTGCCTGATGACGGCCGCCCTGGCAACGTCCACTTCGGTCGAGCGGCACTCTGACGCCGCCGTCGGTGTCACCACGACTCAGACCCCACGGAGTTGTGTGATGTCCCAAGTTGGTCCTACGCGAACAAACCGTCAATCAACGTCCCTGGGGCTCCGCGTCGTTGAAAGGTCGGAAGGGCTACTACGGCACCGCCATGCAGATCTCGACATCCTTTGGCGATCGCGCGCGAATCCCTTCAAACGTTGAACCTTCCCGCGGGAGCGCGGCCATGATGGCCCTGTCGAATCCGACCCCGTCAGCTTTGTGTATTGTGGAATGGCACCAACGTGCCCTGGTTGAGCTTCTACGGCGGTCGGGTTCGCGACGAGTCTATGTTGGGGCCGTGGGGTTTGAGTGCCGCTATGGGGCTTCCTAGTCGCTTTCTCGCGGGGCTGATCTTGTGACTCGTCTTCCTCCGCTTGAGCCGACCGGCATGCTCGCCAATACCGGGAAGCGGTTTGTCAGAGAATGTCGGCGCTTGCAATACATGGCGCAGGCAACCCACGGATTGTGATTTGCGGGGCGGTAGATCGAGCTTGAGACGGTCGCGCAGATTTGAGCAGGATGGCGCTGAAAGCGATCGCCAGGCTGGAGACAAAAAGCAACGTGGCCAATGCCAAACTGGCATTGGCCACGCGAGTCAGCTTTCGCTGTGGGAGCATGTCCCGCCTAGCGACCTAGGATTCCTGTGTGCTCGCAGGCTCGTCGCCGAGTGCCCATGCAAGCTCGGGGCGGCGTATCGTGATCTGCCGCAGTTCCAGCTGTTGCGTGTTGGAATCCCAATCCCAAACGAGGCAATTCCAGCGCTCCTCGAAATCGCTCTCCGTCTCGATGAACTGCACGTCAAACGGCGCACCGAACGTACTGGGATTGATTACCCACACGCCGCCAACGCCTTCAAAGGTCCAGCAGCAATGATCGTCATCGTGTGGCATCACGATTACGCGAAGCGGTGCCGGGAGTCTTTCGCTGAACAGGCGGATCTCATCGAAGAAGAGCTCTTCACTGGACATCGGCATGCGAGCGTAAAACGATGCTTGTCCAAGACGCTTTGCTGGGAACTCTCGAACGATTGATCCCTGATTAATCAACTGCAACCGGTCACGCATAGATGAAGTCCCCTGTTACGACATGCAAAGTGCCGACTGACGCGGGATCCGTGACCCGCAGTAACGTCAAGAGATCGGCACCGCAATGCATGATTCTGGTCCTAACAGCACGTGGTGGTGCGTGTCGATCCCCCGCTTGACATGAGCATCCACACAAGGACTTGCAAACATCGGCATTCGTTCGCAATGCGTTGCAGAGGGGGGCAGCCGCAGCGAGCAATCGTGCAGTGAACTTCAGATTTACGGCCGCGTTGACCGCATTGGGCCTGCTGTAGATCGAGGGGGCAGGCAGACAGCGGACATTCTCCCTTCACGGTGGCCGGAGCGCTGACTGAGGTCCGCGTGCTCGACGCGGAACTTACCTCGCAAGGCTTTGGGCGGGATGCTCTCTGACTCTCGCCCAAAGTGAAAGCGCTTTCACTTTTGACCAACGACAGGCAATTTCCTCACGGTGCCCAAGCACCTGTCCGTCAGCGACGTCAAGAACACCTTAAGGCGGTTGGCGTCGGTTTGCACCCAAGCAAGCGTGTCAGTCGCGCCAGCAGGACGGTCGCCAACCAACGATGCCCCAGCATAAATTCCGCGATGGTCTGATCGGAGCAATGGCGGAGCGCCAGTTCGAGATGGCCTGAACGGCGCAGGCGGCGCAACACGTCGAGGGCCTGGACGCCAACTCGCAGTTCGCGACCAAACCGCTGTTGCCAGCGGTGTTCATAACTGCGCAACCGTGCGTAGTCCGTCTTACCTTGGTGCAACGCAGTTGCCATCGCGTCGCCGGCCATCTGACCGCTAGCCAAGGCATAGCGAATGCCCTCACCGGTGGCGGCAAACACCATCCCGGCGGCATCTCCACAGCAGACCAGCGCATCGGCCGCGGTTCGCCGGATTGGTCCCTGGCGGGGGAACCGCCCACCGAACTGAGTCCGCGCCGGAGAAGTCACGGCATGCTGCCGCTTGAACTGGACCAACAGCTCTCGCAACGGGGCAGGTGCCAAGGTGAACACACCGAGATTAGTCTCCTGGTTACCCTTGGGGAAGATCCACCCATAGCCTTCACGCTCCTGCAAGATCTGCCAAGTGAACGTCTCGCGATCGCCAGGCAGTTCCGGATGAA
>JAIBBZ010000025.1 GCA_019694435.1 Pirellulales bacterium | reverse complement strand
CGACAAGCTGCTCTGGCCCACGGGCGTCGTGTGTTGGCAGGGCGGCGTGTTCATCGCGGCAGCGCCCGACATCTGGTATTTGCGCGACGAAGACGGCGACGGCGTCGCCGAGCGTCGCGAACGCGTGTTCACGGGCTTTGGCGTGCAAAACGAGCAAGGTACCGTCAACAACCTGGTCTGGGGACCGGACAATCGAATCTATGGCTCCGCTTCCACCAATGGTGGACGGATCGCGACGGCAGGGTCCGACGAACCCGAAGTGATGCTCGACGGACAGGATTTTCGCTTCGATCCCCGCACGCGCAAGTTCGAGGCGATCAGCGGGCGCGGCCAATTCGGCTGCGCCTTCGACGATTGGGGACGGCGGTTCGTCTGCACCGAGTCGAAGCCGCTGTATCACGTGGTGCTCGAACGGGCTTATTTGAAGCGCAACCCGTACCTGGCCGTTGGGGCGGTGCTCGAAGACCTCGCCCCGGGCGTGACCCCGGTGTTTCGGACGAGCCCCATCGAACCCTGGCGGGCCATTCGCACCGCCCGGCGGCTCGCCAAGGGCGAACGCCGCGCCGAATCGGCCGGAGCCAGTCACGAGGTCATCGACGCCGCGGCGGGGTTGACGATCTATCGCGGCGACGCGTATCCGGCCGAGTATCGCGGAAATTTCTTCGTCGGCTGTTCGCAGACCAACTTGATTCACAGGCGCACGATCGCACCGCGCGGAGTCACGTTCGCCTCGCAGCGGGCCGACGAACAGACCGAGTTCGTGCGCTCGACCGACACCTGGTTCCGGCCGGTCAACCTGGTTCACGCGCCGGATGGCACGCTGCTGGTGCTCGACATGTGCCGCGAAGTGATCGAGGCCATTCACATTCCGCTCGACGTCGTGGCCCAACTCGATCTGACGAGCGGGCGCGACCGGGGACGAATCTATCGCCTCGCCCCGGCGGATGCTTCACCGCGGCAGCAGCCGCCGCTCGGCCCAAAGTCGACGGTCGAGCTCGCGGCGCTGCTGCAGTCCACGAACGGTTGGACCCGTGACACGGCCAGCCGGTTGATCTACGAGCGCGGGGACCAGGCCGCCGTGCCACCCTTGCGGGAGCTGCTGCGATCGAGTGCGGCGCCCCTGGCGCGGTGGCATGCACTGCATGCACTCGCCGGTCTGGAAGCGCTGAACGACGACGATCTGTGCCGGGCGCTCGACGACGAAGTGCCTCAGTTGCGGGAAGCGGCGGTCGCATTGGCGGAGCCGCGCTTGACACATTCGACCGATCTGCTGTCGCGCGCGATCGCCTTGGCCGACGACACAGATGTCCGGGTGCGAATGCAGGTCGCCTGTTCCCTGGGCATGGTGAACGACCGGCAAGCCGTCGAAGCCTTGGCCCGAATCGCGAGATCGTCGGGCGACGACGCGTGGTTGCGAGCCGCGGTGCTGAGTTCGCTGGCTGATACGGCGGGCGATTTCCTGGCGGCGTATCTGACCCTTGGCGATTGGCCGCCTCAGGGATGGGCGGCCTATGTCGACCAAGCAGCTTTCTTTGTCGGCAGCCGCAACGACGCGGGCGCGGTTCATCACACCTTGACTACGCTCGCCGCGCTTGCCGCCGAGCGCCGCGAGGCGAGCGATGCCGCGTTGATCGCACTGGGTCGGGGACTCAAGCGTCATGGCCGGTCGCTGTCGGCGGCAGCAGGCGACGCGTCGAGCGAGGCACAGGAGTTTCTCGCGCGCCAGCTGGCCGCAGCGCGCGACACGGTAGCCAGTGAAGTTCGCTCGTTGGGCGAGCGGCGCAACGCCATGCAACTGCTTGCAGGCGACGACCGCGCGGCTGCGCGACCCTTGCTGGTTGCCTTGGTGTCGAACACCGCACCTGACGAGCTGCGACTAGCGGCCATCGAGACCCTGCTGGGCGATGCCGATCCTGAGGTCGCGGCGGCACTGATCTCTGCCTGGCCCAACGTGCCGCCCAACAACCAGGCGGCCATCGTCGCGACCCTGCTGTCGACACGACCCGGGATCGAGGCGCTGTTCGATGCGCTGGAGCGCGGCGAGTTGCCTTCGATCGTCCTCGGCGCAGCAGCGCGGACTGCCTTGGAGCATCATGCCGACGCCGCCTTGGCCGACCGGGCCCGACGACTGCTGGCCGCACAATTCGCTGGCCGCGAATCCGTGATCGCCGATTATCGGTCGTCGCTCGAGTTGGCTGGCGACGCGATGCGCGGCGAGACGATCTACCAGCGCGAATGCCAGGCCTGCCATCGGCTGGGAAATCGCGGGCATCAGGTGGGTCCGAACCTGGCGCTCACCCGCAATCGCACGCCCGAAGCACTGCTGGTTGCGATCCTCGACCCGAATCGCGACGTGCAGCCGCAATTTGTCCAACAAGTAGTCATCACCACCGACGGTCGCACGTACGCCGGCATCGTCGACGCCGACACGCCGACGAGCCTCACGCTACGGCGCGATCAAGGCCAACAAGAGTCGATCCTCAAGGCCGACGTCGAGCAGCTTTCGAGCACGGGCAAATCGCTGATGCCTGAGGGCTTCGAACGGACAGTCGACAAGCAATCGATGGCCGACTTGCTCGCATTCTTGCAGGCCGAGCTGTACGACATCGGCACCGAGCCTGGTTTGACGCCTCCCGCGGCGCCGGACGAGGGCGCAAACACCGGCGCGGGCATCACCGTCGAGGCGCGGCAACTCGTCGCGACCGCCCTGGGCACCGAATTGCTTGCACCGGGCGAGCCCCTGGCCGAGGCACGGGCCTTTCTCGAGCCGCGCGTGGCTCAATTGCCGCCCTTCGACTCGGCCGACGCATGGCGAACATATGCCGCGGACCTGCGCCAACGCGTCTTGCGCGAGATTGTCTTTCGCGGCCGCGCGGCCGAATGGCGCGATGCGGCCGCGAAGGTCGAGCTCCTGGACACACAACCGGGCAAGCTGCCGTACTCGGTCACGCGCCTGAGGTTCGAAGTGTTGCCCGGCATGTGGATCCCTGCCCTGCTGTATGCGCCGGCGCACATCTCCGCGCCTGTGCCCGCCGTGCTCAATCTGAACGGACACGAGTCCGAGGGCATGAACTGTGATTTCAAACAGGCGCGCTGCGTCAACCTGGCGCTGCGCGGCATGATCGCCTTGAATGTCGAGTGGTTCGGGATGGGGCAATTGCGCCAGCCAGGATTCACGCACAGCCGGCTCAATCAAGTCGACTTGTGCGGCTCATCGGGGTTTGCCCCGTTCTTTCTGGCCATGACCCGCGCACTCGATTTGCTCGAGCACCATCCCCAGGTCAACGCCGCGCAGATCGCCGTCACAGGGCTCTCCGGAGGCGGGCTGCAAACGGCCTTCCTCATGGGGCTGGACGAACGTGTCGCCGCCGCCGCGCCTGTGGCCGGATTCTGCAGCCAGCGCACGGCCCTGTGGTCGAACGATCTGGGCGACTCGGAACATGTGCCTTCGGATCTGGCTGCCCTTGCCGATTTCACGCACCTGGCGGCCCTGCGCTCGGGGCGATGGACGCTGCTGACCTACAACGCGGACGACGATTGCTGTTTTCGCCCAGCCCAGGTGCTGGCACCGGTGCGCGATGCCGCGCATGGCGTCTTCGCCCTGCTTGGCGCCGAGGACCATCTACGGACGCACGTCAACGTGGTTCCCGGCACGCACAATTATGAGCGCGAGAACCGCGAGGCGCTGTACGGCTTCCTCGCCCGTTCGTTCGGGCTGTCAGGTGCCGCGGCCGCGCCTGGCGAGATCGACGTGTCGGCCGAGATCCGGCCGAGCGAAGCGTTGAAAGTTTCCTTGCCGGAAGACAACGTCGATTTCAATCAACTCGCGGTACAACTTGCCCGCGACTTGCCCTGCCAGCAATCGGCGGTGCCTCCGGACCCCGGCTGGCAAACCGCGCAGTGCGAACAGTTGGTCCGCTTATTGCGCATCCCTAGCTACGATGCGCAGGCAACCATCGAGCTGGTCAACGACGCGGCCGAGTGTCGAGTCGTCATGCGCCGTCTGCGGCTCGCCGATGCGTGGACGCTGCCCGCCGTCGAGTTTGTGCCCAAGCACGCTGGCAACGCATCCGCCGTGCTCGTCATCGCTGATGCCGGCCGCGCAGCGCAGGCAGAGACGATCGGTGAATTCCTGAGCCAGGGCCGGCGCGTCCTGGCGATCGATCCCTTGTTCTGTGGCGAGTCGCAGATCGTCGGTTCCGATCCTGGCTACCTGTTCGCCTTGCTTGCCATGGGAGTCGGCGAGCGTCCGCTCGGCATCCAGGCCGCGCAACTCGTCGCCGTGGGGCGCTGGTATGCGGAGGCTACGGGGCGAAAATTGACCATTGCGGCCGACGGTCCTCGCACATGTGCCGCTGCGCTCGTAGCCGCGGCAGTCGAAACACGGGTATTCGACGGCCTGCGCCTGCACGGCGCCCTGGCTTCACTCAAACAGTTGATCGAACAGAATTCGCCGGTCGACGATCAGGTCGAGTTGTTCGCGTTTGGCTTGCTCGAGCAGTTCGACTTATCCACGATTGCCATGCTCGTGTACCCGCAAAGAATCACGTGGCTCGCTCCGGATGAACGGCTGCGCCGCGAGATGCAGCCGCTGGCCGACGCCTACCGAGCCGGACAAGTCGCCCATGATCCGTTTGCTCCCTAATCGCTGAATTCGCGTGGAGGCCGCACCCCCGATGTTGCATTACCTGCTGGCCGGTTTGTTCGTGGCGCTGATCTGCGTGTCGTTCGCGTCCGCGGACGAGCCCATCAACTACGACGAAAGCCGCGTGGCGCCGTACACGCTGCCCGACCCGCTGTTGTGCGAGGACGGCACCCGTGTCACCGATGCGCAGTCCTGGCGCATGCACCGCCGCCCGGAGCTCTTGCGATTGTTCGAGGAGCACGTCTATGGGCGCCTGCCCGGCCGTCCGCCTGGCGAGCGATTTGAGGTCATCCAGACCGACGAGCAAGCCCTCGGAGGCCTGGCCCTTCGCAAACGCATCGTGGCGCGGTTCGATCCGGCCACCGATCAGCCGCAATTGACGATCGAGTGCTACTTGCCTCGCGGGCAGACGGTGCCGGTGCCGGTGTTTGTTGGCATGCATCTGTTTGATCGCGATGCCGCGTATCCGGCGGCCGCCAAGGTGGTCTCCTCGAAGGAGCAGCCGGACAAAGACCGAGAGGCCGGGCTCGCGATGGCCGGTTTCCGAAACCTGCCCGGCTCCAAGATCATCGAGACGATTCTCGCGCGCGGCTACGGCGTCGCAACGCTGACGGCGGCCGATTTCGCCGCCGACGACAAAGAGCACTACGACAAAGGGGTGCTCGGCTGGTTCGAGCACGACCGCGCAAAGCGTCCGGCCGACATGGGCAAGGCGATCGCCGCCTGGGCCTGGGGATTGAGCCGGGCACAAGACTACTTCGAAACCGATCCGGCAATCGACGCGCGGCATACGATCGTCGTCGGCCACTCGCGGATGGGCAAGACAGCGCTTTGGGCGGGCGCGCAAGACGAGCGCTTTGCCATCGTGATCTCGAACAACTCGGGCTGCGGCGGAGCGGCACTCAGCCGGCGCGATTTCGGCGAGACCGTGGCCCGCATCAACCGCGTGTTCCCGCACTGGTTTTGCGACAACTATCGCCGTTACGACGGCAACGAAGCCGCTTGTCCGGTGGACCAGCACGAATTGATCGCGCTCTCTGCACCGCGGCCGGTCTACGTGGCCAGCGCCGAGGAGGACCCCTGGGCTGATCCGCGCGGCGAGTTTCTGGCCGTACAGGCTGCCGAGCCGGTCTATCGCCTGCTCGGAAAGACCGGTCTGGGGGCCAACGAGCTGCCGCCGGTCAATCAACCGATCGGCGGCGAGATGGGCTACCACATTCGCAGCGGTCAACACGCGCTGGCCGACTACGATTGGCTGCGGTACCTCGATTTCGCCGACCGTCATTTCGATCGGCGATCCCCCTGATTCGCCCCACTGATTACCGCCCTATTCACCTGCGCCGCCGCTGCCAACGCATCGAGAGGACGCCGGCCACGCCGAGGCCTGCCAGGACCAGGCTCGACGGCTCAGGCACTGCTTGGATGTTGCCCTCGAGGCGCAGGCCGCAGGGCGTGCAGTCCACGGCAAAGTTCGTGACCTCGAAGCGGAGCGCGTTGACGCCTGGCTGGAAGAAGCCCAACCCCAGGAAATCGGGAAGGCTGTTCCAGCTCGCGAATTCTTCGGTGGCAGCGCCAAGATTGGCCCAGACCTCGACGCCATTGACCAGAATGCGTTCCAGGCGATTGTCTGCGGCGTAGCGCAACTGCCGCATCGATGCCGTGGTCGGGTCAAAGCCGGTCAAATCGACCAAGGTGTCGAAGTTGTACGTCCCGGCAAGCACCGCATTGTCGTTATGCGTTTTATCGAACGGGATGATCCACCGAGAATCCGCCGACGCCGCATCCGACAGCCAAAGCACCGGATTGATCGTGTCGTCCGCCGCCACCGGCGTGACGCCGACGAAGCTCGCCTGCGAACCGGGGCCAAAAATCCACTGCCCGTCGGGCGCAAGGTTCGCGATCTTCAACGAAGTGACGTCGTCGATGCCCGTCGCCAGGTTTCTGACGACGGTGGCCCCGGCGTTCGACGCCGGAAGGGCAAGCAGGCTGCAAACGAGAATGCCAGACAGTACGGTGGAGTATCTCACGGTGATTCCTTGTGGGCAGCATGGCTGCCAGCACGGGCGCAACGCGAAGGCCCGGCGGCAGAGATGTTGAGGGGTGAAGGCTTAGAGAGAACAAGAACGAGGCGAGTGCCTTGTTGCCTTCACGAGCTTTCCCAGAAGGATCACCGGCCGATGGGCCAGCGAGTCACAATTCCATCCACTCGTTCGATTGTGGCTAGGGTCAACAAACGTGTCAACAAAAATGCGATGCCAGCACTACAACCGTTACCACCGGCACAATCGCGCGCTCGTGCGCACAACTGCTAGCACAACTCACTTCGCACCGACCGGTCAATGAACAACCCATCTCTCGAAAATGCGCGCACCGATTCGGCGAGCGATGAGTGGGATGTGGCCGTCCTTGGCGCCGGCGCAGCCGGACTGGTCGCTGCACTCCGCGCGGCCGAGCGCGGCCGGCGCACGATCTTGCTCGAGAAAAACAAGCGGCCTGGCATCAAGATCCTGATGTCGGGCGGCACGCGCTGCAACATCACGCAAGCCACGGACAATCGCGGAATCGTGCGGGCCTACGGCGCGTCGGGAAAATTCCTGCATTCCGCGCTCGCGGCGCTCAGCGTGCAGTCGACGATCGCTCTGTTCGAAGCCGAAGGCGTGAAAACCAAGGTCGAAACGACCGGCAAGGTCTTTCCAGATAGCGATCGTGCCGCCGACGTGCTGGGGGCCTTGCTCGACCGGCTGCGGCGCAGCGGCGCCGTGCTTGCGCTCGAGGAGCCGTGTCAATCGCTTGCCGCCGACGCGCATGGCTTCCTGCTCACCACGAGCCGCCGTACGCTGATCGCGACAAGTGTCGTGGTTACCACGGGAGGACGTTCCTATCCGGGGTCGGGGACGACCGGCGATGGATATCCCCTCGCCCGGGGATTTGGGCACACGATCGTCCCCACTTGCCCGGCGCTGGTTCCGCTGACCACTCGGCAGCCCTGGGTCGCGTCGCTGCGCGGCATTACCCTGCCCGACGTGTGGCTGCGGATACGCGAAGGCGATCGCACTTTGGCCGAACGGCGCAGCTCGCTGCTGTTCGCGCACTTCGGCCTGACGGGCCCTGCGGCGCTCGATGTCAGCCGGGTCGTTTCCAGGCATCCCCATCCGACGAGACTGGTTGCTGAAATCGACTTGCTTCCAGACCGCCGAGAAGATGTCTTGTCCGAAGAACTTCGCCTCCAGGCCGCTGCGGCCGGCAAGCGAACGGTGGGGGTGATCCTGGCGACGTGGATTCCGCACCGGCTTGCGGACGAAGTCCTGCGGATCGCTCAAATCCCCCCCGAACGCCGAGGGGCCGAGCTTGCCAAGCCAGAACGCGGTCGATTGGCTGCCACGCTCAAACGGCTGGTTGTGCCGCTCGAGGGCACGCTGGGCTTCAAGAAGGCCGAAGTCACGGCAGGCGGCGTGTCGCTCGATGAGGTCGATTCCAAGACGATGCAGAGCAAGTTGCAGCCAGGGCTCTATTTTGCCGGCGAAGTCCTCGACCTGGATGGCCCCATCGGCGGCTACAACTTCCAAGCGGCCTGGAGTACAGGGTGGCTGGCCGGCAGCCATGCTTAAGTTCGGGAGGGTGGCCCGATCGGGGTCGTCGCATGGAGTGGCAACTCACGAATCGGACCTCGTCCCCAGGCCCGGCTTGCTCCGGTGACCCCACCACCCACGGGGAAGAGGGATTTTTCCCGGTATGCCCAAGATTCCTAATTGCTTAGTCATCGGGTCGGGGGGGGGCGCTTGCCAAGCGGTCGGCCGACGCTGCCGGCATCGCACTACTCCGCAAACTTGCCTCGCAAAGATGCGCGACAAGCACACCCTTTTTGCCTTGAACCCCAAACAGCCCAACATCTCCCAACCACCATTGTCTCTGATTAAAATGGGTGGTCTGGAACGACTTTGCATGTCCGGACAGGCGATGTGCCGTCGGTTCCTCCGAGTAGTTCCCTCCGAGTCAGAAGCCCCGCCTATGGCTACGATCCCCAAGAAAACGCAGCAAACCCGCGACCGCAATAGCGAGGTCCTTGCCCGAGCCAAGGCCACGATTGCCGGCGGCGACAACAGCACGATGCGGGTTCTTTCGTATCACCTCCCCCTGATTGCCGACCGGGGCGAAGGCGCGCGGGTATGGGACATCGAAGGGCGCGAATACATCGACCTGAACATGGCCTACGGGCCCCTCTTGTTCGGGCACCGGCCGGAAAAAATCCTCGACGCCGTCAGTTTTCAAATCCACAAGAGCGGCAGTCAACTCGGTTTTCCGACGGAAATCAGCATCCGCACCGCAGAAAAGCTCAAAGCGCTGTTTCCGATGATGGAGCTGGTGCGGTTTTCCAGCACGGGCACCGAGGCCGTGGCCTCGGCGACGCGCTTGGCGCGGGCCCATACGGGCCGGAGCAAGATCATCGCCTTCGAAGGCCATTACCACGGCTGGAGTGATGCGGTCTTTCATCGCTACCATGCGCCTCTCGATCAACTCCCCGCCGATCGCATGGGCCCTGCCTTACCCGGCACCATCGGCATGAACGGCGCGCCGCACGATTTGATCACGGTCGAGTGGAACGACGCCGAACTGCTGGAACGTTGCTTGGCGCAGCACCGCGGACAGGTCGCGGCCGTCATCATGGAGCCGATCGCGGGCAACAGCGGCGTGCTCGAGGCGCAGCCTGGTTTTCTGGCCGAGGCGAAACGCCTGGCGCACGAAGACGGCGCCTTGTTGATCTTCGACGAGGTGATCACGGGGCTGCGCGTGGCCGCGGGGGGCGCACAACAACTCTACGGCGTGACGCCCGATATCACGATCGTTTCCAAGGCGCTTGGCGGCGGGTTTCCAGTGGCGGCGTTCGGGGCGTCGGCCGAAATCATGTCGCACATCGCTGCGGCGCGGATGTTTCACGGTGGCGTCTATTCAGGCAACGCGGCCGTCATGGCGGCCGCCGAAGCCATGCTCGACGAAATCACCGAACACGGCGAACAGATCTACGGTCACTTGCATGCCCAGGCCGATCGCCTGGCCGCGGGCCTGGGCGAGATCATGACGCGCCACAACGTACCCCACGTGATGCAGCACGTGGGCCCGATGTTGTCGCTGTTCTTGACCACGGGACGGCGCGAACCTTTGACGACGTATCGCGAGGTGCGCCAGCACGCGGACTTCGAGAAGTACATTGAGTTTCAGCACGCCTTGCAGCGCGCGGGGGTGTATTTCCACCCGAACCTGTTCGAGCCGATGTATCTTTCCACGGCCCACACGGCCGACGACCTGGACGAGGTCTTCGAGCGCGTCGAGGACGCTTGCCGATGTCTGTGGCCACGTTAGCCAGCGTGTTGTCGCCGGGGCCGATCCTCGCCGCCTGCGCCGCCTTCCGCGGATCGATCATCGATCTCGACGCAGGTCGCGTGGTAGGGCCGGCCGCGCTGGGCCGCGGTCGCGAACACCTGGCACGCGAGCTCACGCAATGCGGTGTGCAGCCCGGCGAGCGGATCGTGGTGGCCGTGGCGAACGGACCGGCGTTTTTTGCTGTGCTGGGAGCGGCGCTCGAAATCGGCGCTGCTCCGCTGTTGGTCCACGTCAAAACACCGGCCGTCGAACTGCGCCGGACGGCCCTGCGCTTTGGAGCGCCGTGGGTGCTGACCGACGAGGCGAGCGACACCGAACTCGACGACGCACAGCTACCCGCCCGGCAGCTTGCTGCAGACGGAACGTGGCACACGCGACTCGCGCGGGTGTCACCGCAAGATCCGGCATTCGAGCTGCGATTTCCCGCGCTGCCGGCCGTGCCGCTGCATCCGACCTCAGGTACGACGGGCGTGCCGAAGGTCGCCGTGCGGCCGGGCGCCTGTGCCATCGCCGAGGCAGCCCATTATGTCGAGACGATCGGCATCGGTCCGCACGACGTGATCCTGGCCACGACGCCGATGAGCCATGCCTACGCCTATGGCATGGGCGTGATGGTCCCGCTCATCAGCCATGCGAAAGTCGTCACCATGCGATCGTTCGACGCGGCCATCGCACGGCGAGCCCTGCTCGAGCAGGGCATCACGATCCTGCCGGCGGTCCCCGCCATGCTCGACGTGCTGACCTTCGGGGCTGGCAACAGCCTGCGAGGAACGGCGCGGTGCGTGCTCTCGGCAGGTGCGCCTTTGCCCGAGCGAACGGCGCGGCGATTCTTCGAGTGCGCCGGAGTGCACGTCCGGCCCCTTTATGGTACGACCGAGACCGGCGGCATCAGCGTCGGCACTGCCGATTTCGGCCTGGCGGGCGACGGTTACGTCGGACCCTCGATGCGGGGCGTCGATGCCGAGATTCGCGCGGCGGGCGCGATGAGTAACTCGCGCGAAGACATCGGCCGCGTCGCCATTCGCAGCTCCTCCATGATGGCCGGCTACCTGGCCTACGACGGGATCGATATGGCCGCGATCGCCGACGGTTGGTTCGTCACCGGCGACATCGGCATGCGTGACGAGCGCGGCGGCCTGCATCTGCATGGACGCGAGTCGGAGGTCATCAACGTCGGCGGCCTGAAGGTGATCCCCGTCGAAGTGGAAGAAGTGCTGGCGGCGCTGCCCGGCGTAATGGACGTGAAGGTCTACGCGGGACAGGACCGCAACGGACGCCAGTTCGTCAAAGCAGCATTGGTAACCGATCCGCAAGTCGACGAAGCTCGCGTGCGTGCCTACTGCGATGCCGAGCTGGTGTATTACAAACGTCCGCGGACCGTCGTGCTCACCGACCGGCTGCCCCGGACGCCCAGCGGCAAGATCATCGCGGCGCAACTTCCCTGACGCACGCCGCGCCTGTAACCGGACCACGATAGGCCATGGCCACTGCCCGCGCAACGCTGCCGCAACCGCTCCACCGCGAATTGCACATCACGGTGGGCGATTGGCGACTGGACTTCATCTCCGGCGGGCGTTTCGTCATCGACGGCGGCATCATGTTCGGCGTGGTCCCGCGCCGGCTCTGGGAAATGCTCGTCATGCCCGACGAGCAGAACCGGATCCCGTGCACGTGCAACTGCCTGCTGGCCCGCAACGGCCGGCGCACGATTCTGATCGACACGGGTTACGGTACCAAGCACGCGCCGCTCGATCGCAAGTTCTATAACCTCGAAGCCGAAGACCGGCTCGCGATCGAGTTGGCACGCGTCGGAGTGGCGCCCGACGAAATCGACACGGTCGTACTCAGCCACCTGCATTGGGACCACGCCGGCGGAACCACGCGCCGAGATGGCCAGCGCAGGCTGATGCCTGCCTTTCCCAGGGCCCGCCACGTCGTCGGCCGGCTGGAATGGCAAGATGCCCACAGCGGCGCGGACGAGCTGGCCGGATCTTATCCGCTCGAGCACATCGATCCCCTGACGCAAGCTGCGCAGCTCGACCTGGTCGACGACGGTCACAACATTGCGCCCGGCATCCACCTGCATCTCACGGGAGGTCACACGCGCGGCCACCTGGCGGTCACGATCGAATCGCGCGACGTTCAGGTCATGTACCTGGCCGACCTTTGCCCGTCGGCGTCACATCTGCGGCGGCTGTGGTCACTGGCCTACGACGTCTATCCGCTGGAAACGCGGCGCGAAAAGCCGCGCTGGCTAGGCCGGGCCGCAGATGGTCGCTGGATCGTCGTCTGGAGCCATGATCCGCGTTACGCGGCCAGTCGCATCACCCGCGATCCGCGCGGTGAATTCGCGATCGCCGAATCGTGGACAGCGCCTTGAGCTGGGTCGCGCCGCATACGATCGTCTCCAACGACTCTGCCGCGTGGTATGACACCCGTTTCTAAGCGTGGACCGCCACGCCGCCGTCGACCGTGAGCGTTTCGCCTTGCACCATGTCGCTCAGCGGGCTCGCCAGAAACAACACGCAGTTGGCCACGTCCTCGGCGGTCAGGTACCGGTCGCCGGTCATACTGCGGTGCGATCGTCCGGAGAACAACACGTCGGCATACGGAATCTTGCGAGTCGAGTCGGTCTCGACCAGCCCGGCCTTGACGACGTTGAAATTGATGCCGCGCCCGCCCAACTCCAATGCGAAGTGTCGGATCAGGCTTTCCAGGGCCGCCTTCGATCCTCCGATCAGGCCGTACATCGGCAACGCCATGTGCGAGCCGTGACTCGACAGCGCGATTACCTTGGCCCGGCCCGACGCTCGCTCCATCAAGCGCACGCCCTGCTGCACGAGGTGCATCAGGGCCATGACGTTAGTCTTCATCGCAGCTTCAAAGTTGCGCGACGTGGCGGCCAGCAGCGGGCGAAAGCCACCCGTCGCGGCATTGCTGAGTAGGATGTCGAGCTGGCCGAAGTTTGCGTCGATGAACTCCATCAACTCGGCCACGTCGTCTTGCTCGCTGACGTCGGCCTTGACGATCGCCGCGCGTCGGCCATAGCCGAGAATCTCGGCGGCCGTGTCGCGCGCAGCCGTTTCCGACGTGACATAGTTGACGATTACATCGGCCCCGGCCTCGGCCAGGCGCAAGGCACATGCCCGACCGATGCCGCGCGAGCCGCCGGTCACCAGGGCTACTTTTCCCGTCAAGTCGATCATCGTTGCTGTTTCCGATTTGCCAGGTTGGAAATTTCGAGATTTGCGTTGGGCGACCGATCGCTACACGGCGCGTTCGGCGACCAGCACCGTCTGGTATTGATCGACGTCGAAGACGACCGCGCCATCGGCGCCCCACAGCGTGAAGTCGAACCGGCTGTGCCGCTCGTCGCTACCGCGATAGTAGTAACGCAGCGTGCACGTCTCGCCAGGCACGGGCGCACGGCCGAATTGCAGCCGTGCAAAGCCGTGCGGCACTTCGAGCCGTCCGGCGAATTGAACGAAGACAAAGCTGCCGCAGGCGACGACGCACGCGTCGAGCACGCCCAGCGAGATCGTCCAGCCATGGCCACCCCGCGGCCCGCCCAGTTCTGCCATCTCGGGCGCGACGATCTGCCCCCAGCCGCCGTCGTATTGATAGTTGCACTGCCGCAGACAGCGAAATCGAGGCCCATGGTACATCAGGGCCACATCCGGGTATTGAAACGGCAGCCAGCCCAGTGCCGGCGCGCCGGCCGTGTCGCGTCGTGGCGCGGGCGCCTCGCTCCCGAGTTCGACCGTTCCCGAGCAGCAGGGGCGCGCGGGGTCAACCAGCTTCCCGGCACGATTGCGCACCTCGACGGTCAGCGCGGCGCGGCGCAGGTTGCCTTCGCCCTCGACCGCCACGTGCGCCGTCATCGGCCGATCTGGCTGGAACTTGATGCCTTGTACGATCTCCACATCGCGCACCGCCTGCACGAACCGCGCCGGCTCCGCCGCGCGCACGCCCTCGATCAGCGATTCAATGCCTACGACCCCGGGCAGAAACGGCGCATCGCGCAGGCGATGATCAATCAAAAACGGGTCTTGCGCCGGATCGAATTCGATGGCAAATCGCTGGGGCGCCTCCGGCGCCGGGGCGGGCGATGCGATCAGCGGCAAGGCGGCTGCCGGCGCACGATCATCGAACGAGGCCGTGGCATCCGCCGCGTCCTGCTTCCTCTCGCCGTAGAACGTGTCGGCAAAGAAGCCGTCGGTGATGACGACCTCGGGCGCCGGGCACGCCGCGAGCAGCTCGCGCTCGAGGTGCCAGACGCCTTCACGAACCGGAATGAACTGCATCTTGAACTGGTTGCGCGTGATTCCGGTACCGTCGCTGAGCGTGGCCATGCCGATCTCGTCCCAGGTCTGCCAGGCGATGCATGCCGTGTGGCAGTCGGGACGCTCGTGCCGGAACCACGCGGCGAGCTTGGCTTGCGCATCGTTGGCCGCGGCATAGTCGCTCAGGCCGTTGCCGCCCCAACGACCGCTGATCGAGCCGAAGCTGATGAAGTATTTCAATGGGTCCTGCCGCGTGAGCGACGCCAGCGCGAGCGTGCCGTCGAACTTTGGGCCGATCACCCGGGCCAGATGGCCGGGATTCTTCATTTCGAGCCGTGCACTCTTTGCCCACCCGGCCCCGTGGATGATGCCTGCGATCGGTCCGTCCTCACGGCGCACGTCGTCGAGCGTGCGAGCCAGGGCGTCCCAGTTGCCGACGTCGCAGGTGTGATACACCGCCTTGACACCGGCGCGCTCAAACTCGACCAGCGAGGCATGGATCTCGCGGTCGCGGCGCACACGCATCCAATCGTCTTCCGGCGATCGCCCCGCGGCCACGGCTTCGCCCACGATCTGCTGCTTGATCTGCTTGATTTGTTCGTCGGTAGCCTTGCGCCAGGGAGCGTCGTCGCGCGGCGCGGGGCTGGCGCCGATCAGGTGCAGCTTCAGTCCGTACTTCTGACCGAGGTGTCGGGCGGCCGCGGCCGTGATGCCCCGGGCCCCGCCAGTTACGACCCACGTGCCGCCGCGCGGCAATTCGACCGGCGCCGGCTCCACTTCTTCGGCCATGACCACGTCGACCACTCGTCGCTGGCCGTCGCGATAGGCAACCTCGACATCGCGCGAAGTGGAGTTGAGCTCGGTGATCAGGGCCCGCGCGAACTCTTCGTCGCCCGCGGCGGCCGGCAGATCGATAACCTTCAGACGCAACGGAGCGGGGCTCTTGCGTACGCCCTCGACGTGGACCGACTTGACCAACCCCGCCAGGGCGCCACTCTCCGGCGCCAGCTTGCCAGGTGACAGGCCGAAATCTCCGCCGAGATTCGTCACGGCGACCAGCCAAGAGTCATCGTCGCCCGAGAGCTGCCGCAGTGCCCGGACCCAGCGCTGGGCGACGAGGTAGGGCATCTCGATGCCGCGCAACCGGCGACGCCGGCACTCTTCGGCGTTGCCCAGCCGCATCGCCTCGCGGTCGCGCGACGTCATCAGGAACAGGTGCCGGGCCGGTTCTGCAGACCAGAGCTGATCGACCTTGGCCAGTAGCGCTTCGAGAGTGCCCTTGGTCGACAGCCGCTGGACGTGTGTCCCGCAGCGCCGCAACAGCTGCTCCAAGCGATCGGCGTCGGCATTGTCGCCGAGGATGCACGCCGTGCCCGCCAGATCGACCTTCTTGCGGCGCGTGCGCTCGGGGGCGTCGCGTAGCGTCAGCGTGCGGCGCTGGGCAACGCGCGGTTGCTGCGCCACTGGCGCGTCGGCGGTCGCTAGCGGAGTCGCGGTGCCTTTGCCGTAATAGCGTTCGAAATAGTCGCGATTGGTGATCAGCACCTCGGCGTCGGCTACCTCGGCGGTGAGCTCTCGCACGAAATGATCGAGCGCTGCCCGCTTGGGCATCCGTTCCGGAGCGTCGGACATCTGGAACATGGCCCGTGTCTCGGGCCGATAGGCCATGCCGACTTCGTCCCAGGGGTGCCAATGAAAGCAAAGCGTGCGGCAGTGGGGTTGGATCGAACGGTACCAGCTCGACAACTTGGCCAGCATGTCGCTCGCTGCGCTATAGTCGGTCTGCCCATTGCCGCCCAGGCGGCCGCTGATGGAGCCGAAGCTGACGAAGAACTCGACCGGATCGTCGCGGCAGAGATGCATCAGGTTGAAAGCCCCTGTCACCTTGGCGGCCAAGGTCGCTTCGACCACTGGTGGCGACTTGCGCTCGAAACGCGTCGATTGTTCGATGCCGGCGCCGTGCAGGATGCCGTGAATCGGGCCGTCCTGACTTCGAATGTCGTCCAAGACTTTCTTTAAGGCCTTCGCGTCGGCGACGTCGCAGGCGTGATAGGTATAGGCGACGCCGGCCCTCTCAAACTGCGCCAACTGTTGCTCGATCTCGATAGCTTTGTTCACCTCGTTCCAGGCTTCGGCCGGCTTACCGCCTGCGCGCTGCGCCTCGACCATCACTTGGGCCTTCACTTCCTTGAGCCCGGCTTCGTCGCGCTCGAGCCATTCGGCGGGCACGCTACGTCGGGCGCTTCGGCCGATCAGGTGCAGACGCAGCCCGTAGCGCTGGGCGAGTTCGCGGGCACACTCGGCGGTGATCCCGCGCGCCCCGCCGGTGACGACCCAGGTGCCCCGCGGCGCGAAGGTGTTGCTCGACGCTGAAATTGGCACCGGATGGGCATTTTGCAGATATCTCTGGCCACGGTTGAAGGCAACCTCGAAATCGATCTTGCGCCAGGCGAGTTCGCGGAGCATATTGTCGGCAAGCTGTTCGGCCGGCTCCTCGTGCGGAGCGTCGATCACTTTGACCAGCAGGTCCTTCAAGTTCCGCAGCACGTGGAACTCGATGCAGATCGCCTTGACCAGGCCCGCCAGCGCACCGCCCTCGGGCTCCTCGACCGATCCGGAAAAGCCGTAATCGCCGCCCAGCGCGGTCGTGGCCACGAGTGTGGCCCGGTCCAGACACTTGCGCTGCAGCGCATGCATCAGCCACCGCTGGGCGAGGTAATACGGGCCCAGCACGCGGGTCTGCAGGCGCTGCTCGAAGCCGGCCAGCGAGTCGAGCGGCACGGCTGGCAGGTCGCGTTCGCTGGTCAAGAACAAATGGGGGACCGGCCCCGCCTCGCACGCACGGTCGATCGCCAATTCGGCTGCGGCCCGGTCTTCGAGGCGGCGGATGCGATGGACCGTCGTACCCGACGCGGCGATTTCGGCCTGGAGACGGTCGGCAGTCGGGTTGTCTCCAACGATGAAGACGGCGCCGTGCCATTGCGGACGTTGCGGCGCATCGGCGGCAAATGGCTGCGGCAAGACTCTCATGGCAAAGCGCAGCGTCGCGTTCTCGCTCCCGTCGTCGGCCGCGTCATCGACCAAGGGGGCTGAGTTGCGCGGTCGCGACGGCGGCTCCGCACGCTTGGTCGAACTCGATGCGGCAGGCACACGTGGCGTCCGCGGCGTCGTTGCCGGGGCCGGCGGCGGCAGCAGGTCGCGGAGCGCAAAGTGCTCGAAATCGACCGGGGCGTCGAAGCTGTGCCCGGGCCCCTTGAGCCAGAGGTCGCCCGTGCCGACGTCGATCAAGACGCAGAACGCGTCGATGGCCTGCTCGGCCTCGAGCACGGCCACGCTACCGCCGGTGCTTACGGAATGGGTGCCGACGGCCGCGCGCAGCTGCATGGCACGGGTGCCGTTGTTCTGCCCGGCCGCATTGCCGACCTCTTCCAACACGCGCCGCAGCGTGAACGAGGAGACCTTACCTGCGGCCGGGTTCTCGATCGACAGCGTGCGTGGGTCGCGCACCACGGTTGCCTGGCGGCCGTTGTTAACAACGTGAGCCAGGGTTTGCGAACCGCCGTGGCCAATCGTATAGCTGCCAGACCTATCGGCCTGCGCCAGTTGTTCGACCGCCGCGTGCGCGTCCGGCGCGTTGGCCAGCGTGTCGCCGATCGTGCGCCACCAGCCGGTCGACTTCGAATTAGTCGGAGCGGCTGCGACCGACACACCGTGCGTGTTGAGTCCCATCAGCCCGCCGATGGTGCCCGGAATCGCGACGACCAGGTGCGGCTCGCCGAATGTCGGGCGGCGGACAAACACCGCTGGGCGGAGCACCTCGGCCAGACTGCCCGCCAGCGGCAACGACCAGGCGCCCAAGTGTGAGTGGCCCAACGCATCGGCAGCGAGGAACTGCACGCTTTCTCCGCCCAGATCGGCTGTCGCCCAGCGTTGATGGATCAGCACACTTGCCAGCGGCACTCCGGCTCCGTCCGCGATGCCTTGCAGTTCGTCGAGCGCTTCGTCGCCAAAATCCTGTGCCGATGCAGTGCCCGGCAACTCGGCGGCATCTGCCAGCCCGGCCAGGTCGGCATACCTCCGCAACGCCCGCCTGATGTCGGCACGCAACCGCTCGCCATGTTGACGCCCCATTTCGTAGGGAGTGCCCACTAGTTCGACTAGAACATTCGCCGATCGATCTTCCGCGGCATGTCCTGCGACCGGCGCGGCAGCATTTGCGCCGGCAGGGGCGTCCTCGACGGGCTGACCGTTCGTGGCGATATGACCATTCTGAGCCGCCGCGACGGCACGAGGCGTAAGGTCGACGGCATAGGACGGCGTTGCGGCACCACCTTTGCGCGGCACCGTCTTCAGGAAGTCGAGCACGTGTCGCAAGGTCGGGAACATGTCGAGCGTCAGTTCTTCGGTCGGAACGACGTCGAAATACTCCTGCAGCTCACCGAACAACTGGGCTTTCTTGATGCTGTCGATGCCCAGGTCGGCTTCCAAGTCGGCGTCGAGCTCGACCACTTCAGGCGGATAACCCGTTTGCTCGACCACGAAGTTGATGAGGAACTGTTCAAGCTCCGCGACGTCGCCAACCGGAGGCACGGCGACGGCCATTGCCTCGCCGACCGGCATCGCGATCTGGCCTCTGTCATCCTTCTCGGCGGCGACATACGTCTCGAGCGGCATGTCTTGTCCAGGCGACCAGTTCCCCTTGGTCGGCACGCTCCTCAAGAAGTCGAGCACGTGGCGCAAGGTCGGGAACATATCGAGCGTCAGTTCTTCGGTCGGAACGACGTCGAAATACTCCTGCAGCTCACCGAACAACTGGGCTTTCTTGATGCTGTCGATGCCCAGGTCGGCTTCCAAGTCGGCGTCGAGCTCGACCACTTCCGGCGGATAGCCCGTCTGCTCGACCACGAAGTTGATCAGGAACCGTTCCAGATCGGCTGCCGAGGAGGGCCCCACTGTCGGCGATGGCGCCGCGGCTTCGATCACGCCGTCGGCAGGCAATTCCACCATCGTGGCCGTCGCCTCCGGCGCGGTCTCGCCGGTGCCCGGCAGATTGCCCTTGATGGGCACGTTCTTGAGGAAGTCGAGCACGTGGCGCAAGGTCGGGAACATATCGAGCGTCAGTTCTTCGGTCGGCACGACGTCGAAATACTCTTGCAGCTCGCCGAACAACTGGGCCTTCTTGATGCTGTCGATGCCCAGGTCGGCTTCCAAGTCGGCGTCGAGCTCGACTACTTCCGGCGGATAGCCCGTCTGCTCGACCACGAAATTGATCAAGAACCGTTCGAGATTTACGCCAGGAGCCGAAACCGCCGAAGTCTGCGCGGCAACCACCGACGCCGGCGCAGGATTCGGCAACTCGGCAAGATCGGGCGTCGAGGCAACGGCGGTGTCACCGGTCGCAGGCAAGTTGCCTTTGATGGGCACGGTCTTGAGGAAATCAAGCACGTGCCGTAGCGTCGGGAACATGTCAAGCGTCAGTTCTTCGGTTGGAACGACGTCGAAATACTCCTGCAGCTCGCCGAACAACTGAGCCTTCTTGATGCTGTCGATACCCAGGTCGGCCTCCAGGTCGGCGTCGAGCTCGACCACCTCCGGCGGATAGCCGGTTTGATCCACGACAAAGTTGATCAGGAAGCGTTCCAGATCGACGCCCGGGCGAGCTGGTGCCGGGGCAGATACCGGTTTCACCGCGGCGAGCTTCGACTCTGTGGGCGCGGCGACGGCACGCGGTGCCTGAGCGACCGGTGGCGCGGCCGGCTGCGGCCGCTCGGGCTGAGCGGACGCTGGCCGAGCGGCCACAGTTGTCGGTGCAGAATCTCGTGGAGCGGCCACAGCGCTTGGACGCTTGCCGGTCTGGGCGGCCTGGCGCATCCGATCGCGGCGGCGCTTAGTCGCATCGAACGTCAGCAGCTCGTGGCGCACTGTGCCGCGCGCGGTGACCGTAGCCGCTGGCGCCCGAGTCTCGGCGTCGAAGACGCCGAGCACTTCCAGGCACGCCTGCACCTGGATCAACGATTCCATGCCGGGGCGTTTGGGCTGATCCGACGCAATCGTCGTCACCGCTGGGTCCTCGACAATCCGGCGATTCAGATTGGTCAACACCTGCTGCGGCCCGACCTCGACCAACACGCAAGGCTTGTCGGCCGTCACATTGCGAATCAGGTCGACGTACAACACCGGCGACGTGAGATGCTCGACCAGGCTGCGGCGAACGTCGGTCACCTCGGTCACGGGCCGGCCATCTAGGATGCTCCACAAGGCCGCGCGAGCCGGACGAATCTCGGCCGTCTCGAGCGCGCGCTCGAGTGGACCGGTGGTCGCCTTCATCAACGGCGTGTGAAAGGGCGCGGGCACCGCGAGGATTTTGGCGGCTATGCCGCGGGCCTTGAGAATCGTTTGCAATCGCTCCAATTCACCAGGTGCGCCGCCGACGACCGTCTGCTGCGGCGCGTTGTGATTGGCGAGGTAGACGGTGACCTTTTCGACCGCTGCGATTTCGAGAACCTGCTCCTTCGCCGCGCCGGCGGCCAACAACCCCCCAACAACTCGGCTGGTCGCGATGCCATCGCAGCGCGCACGGGTAAGCTGCATGGCCGTTTCGAAGTCGATGGAGCCGGCAGCACACAGCGCCGAGTAGACGCCAAAACTGTGTCCCAGCACAGCATCCGGTTCGACCCCCAGAGCACGCAGCCCGGCGCTGGTCACATGATTCGCCACGAGCATCGAGAGCTGCGTCAGCCACGCGCTGCTTCCCAGACCAGCACCTTCGCCCCAAGCGAACAGTGCGAACGGTTGGTAGCCATAGCGCGCGATCGCGGCCTCGGCCTCGGCCAGCGCTTGCGCGGCCGCCGTGCTTTGTTCAACGAGGGCCCGCACCATGTCAGGGTATTGCGATCCTTGACCGGGAAAGCAAAACACCACGCGTGGGCGTGGTTCGGCTCGCTGTCCAAGAAAGATGCCCTGCTGTCGCAACACGGCGTGCGCCGCGGGGTTCGCGCCTTGTTGCGCAGCGGAGCGCAACCGTTCGCGCAACGCTTCGCGGTCGCGCGCCACGATCGCGGCGCGGAACCGATCCTGCGGCGCAAAAGCCGCGGACGAGCTGCCGAAGGGATCGTCAGCGCCGCCGGCAAGCGTGCGCACGCGCGCGAGCAGATCGGCTTCGGTGGATGCTCCTAATCTAAAAACCTGCCAAGAGTCGCCTGTCGCTGCAGTCATCGATGGAAGATCGTTCAAGCGGGGTACGGGGGTAACGGGTGTCGTGGCGGCCTGCGGCTGGCGCACCGCTCGTGAAGCGTTGTTCGCGGGGTTCTGCTCGCAGCCGTGCTCAAGCAGAGCGACGTAGGTCAGCCCGCGCGAACGCGAAGCGACCGCAGCCAGGCACGGCGCATCCATCGACGGCAGCGGCGTCGGCTCACTGGCGACGACGAACGGCCGCGATCCGCCTTCGATCGCCAGCGGCTGTTGCAGGCCGAACGTGCCCGGCACACGGCCATGCTCCATTTCCAGACTGGCCTTGATCAGCGAGGCCATCCCGGCCGCGGCTTCGGTGTGTCCGATCTGGGCGACGACTGTGCTCAGGATGGCCGGCTGGCCGCCGCGCGGCGCGTTCCAACTCGCCAGCTCCGTCAATTGTCGCCGGGCATCTTCGGCGGCGATGCTCCCGTCGATCTCGACCAGATCGATCGGAGCCTGTTCGAGCGATGCGGCCTGTGCGGCTCGCTGGGCCGCGGCGAGCATCGCCTGATGTGCCTGAGGATCGTGAGCACCGCCAACACCGCGCACGATCGCCAAGACGCGATCTCCATCGCGGCGCGCCTCCGACAGACGTTTGAGCAGGAACACGCCAACCCCTTCGCCGGGCACATAGCCGCGCACTCCGGCATCCAGGGGGCATGCCGGGTCGCCGTCGACGGCCAAAAAGCCATTGATGGCCAGGGCCTCGTACTCGGGCAGCCCCAGACGCCGCTGGCCGGCGGCGCAAAGCATCATGTCGACATCGCCCGCCAGCAAGGCGTCGACACTGATCGACAGCGCCGCGAGCGACGAGCCGTGACCGCTGTCGATGGCCACGGCTCCGCCCATCAGATTCCAGGTCTTCGCCGTTCGCGAAGCGAGACTGCTGGTGCTGAAGCTGCCGGTCTCGTCAATCAGCGCCGGCCAATGTTTGAGCAGCACCTTGCCGAATTGTTCCTGCACCTGGGCGATGCCGGCGGCCGGGAATTGCCGCCGGGCAAGCAGCTCTTCGAGGAGCACCTTCATTTCCGGCAGACGCAGCCCCATCTGCAGCTGGAAGGCAAAATCGCCGCCGAATTCGGTGCCCACAACCACGCCCACGCGAGTTCGGTCGAAGGGCCGTTTGTCGTAGCCCGCCTGCTTGAGCGCCTGGTCCGAGGCCTCGAGCAGCATGAACTGCAAAGGATCCGCTTGCGCCACCTGCTTCGGCGGAATCTTGTGCGTCTGCCAGTCGTATTCGAAGTCGGTAACGAAGCCACCGCGCTTGGTCGGGCTGTGGAAAGCTCGCGCCTCGCCGGGCGAATACGCCAGATCGGCCCGCCAACGCTCGGCCGGCACGTCGCACTTTGGGTCGCGGCCGCTTTCCAGGAGCTGCCAAAAATTCGGTACATCCTGCGCGCCCGGCAACACGCAGCCCATGCCGATCACCGCGACCGCCTTGGCTTCGGCTTCGTGCGTCGAGCCGTTCGCGGCCGCACGCTGCGGCGCGATGAGCCGCCGCGAGGCATCGTTGAACTCCTCGATCACCACGTGCATGTTCAGCCCGCCGATCCCGAACGCATTGACGCCTGCCCGGCGCGGACGGCCGTCGGCATGCGGCTGCCAGACCTCGGGCTTGAGCGGCACGTAAACGGGCACCCGGTCCCAGTCAATCTTCGGATTGAGCGCGGCGACGTTGGCCGCCGGCGGAATCGTGTTCTTGGTCAGCGCGAGCACCGTCTTGATGACGCCAGCAATGCCCGCTGTTTCGAGCGTATGGCCGACGTTGGCCTTGACGCTCGTAATGGGCACCTTCTTACCGGGCGGAAGCTTGTCGTTGAGCACTTCGGCGAGCGTGTTCAGCTCCGTGGCATCGCCCAGTTGCGTCGCCGTGGCATGTGCTTCGACGTAGTCCAGGTCGCCAAGATCCAGGCCCTCGCGATAGGCCCGCTGCATGGCCAGAACCTGCCCTTCCTTGCGCGGCGCCCACAAGCTCTTGCCTTTGCCGTCGCTGGAAACTCCCAACCCGCGGACCACTGCGCGAATCGGATCGCCATCGGCCAGCGCGCGTTCGAGCGTTTTCATGACCAGGGCGACGTATCCTTCGCCCACGATCAGGCCATCGGCATCAGCGTCAAAGGGGCGCGAGCCCTTGGAGCTCATCGCGCGCGCATGGGCGAACAACACGAGCGAATCGCCTTTGCAGTCCGAGGCGCCGCCGACCATCGCCATGTCGACGTGTCCGAACTGCAAGGCGCGTGCCCCGACGAGCATCGCTTGCAACGACGAGGCGCAGGCCGAGTTCAGCGCCAGGAACGGCCCCGTAAGGCCAAAGGCCTTGGAAATGGTCCCCGCCACCAGGCTACAGGCGACGTCCGGCGAGTCGGCCGCCCGGACCGGCAGGGGCGCGCGAATCCTCGCGGTCATCTCGGCGATGAGCTTGTCGAGTTCGGCGCGGGGCATATTGCCCAGCTCGGCCACCTCGCGCAACATCTCGGCCGCTTCTTGCGCATACGTCGCGTAGGTGTAATCGCCGCCTAAGGTGCTGCCTTGGGCGTGGCCGATATAGACGCCCGTGTTCCGCTGTGGCACGTTGAACGGGTCCAGGCCCGCGTCGCGCAGCGCTGCCGCCGCGACGTCGCACATCAGCAGATGGGCCTGGTCAACGCTGGCCTCGAGCTGCGGCGAAATCGGACACCGGCGGCGGTCGAAATCGCGGTTATTGATGATCCCGCCCAGCTTGGAATAGCTTTTGCCGAGCGTGCCGACCTTCGGATCGTAATACAGCTCCTGGTTCAAGCGATCCGGGGGCAGCTCGACGATGGCCGATCGTCCCTCGACCACCAATTTCCAAAACTCGTCGAGATTATCGGCGCCCGGCAATCGGCAGCCCATGCCGATGATGGCCAGCGGAATACTTGCAGGACTCTTCATGTTGCTCTCAGTCGATGAAACCGCACTCTCAATGCCACGTCGTGCTCAAGGCCAGACCTTCCAAGCAAGAAGATCACGTGGCCTCGGCGCCGACCTGCGTGTCGAACCAACTTTCGAGCGCCGCGAGGGCCTGACCGCCCTCCGGTCGCTCACATTCAGTCAGCAATTGGCCGCTGGCTAGCGCCGCGGACCAACTCGTCTCGGCGCGGGCCAGCCGCGCCAAGGTCTGAGCATGGCAATACGCCGTGGCTGGCGCCGCCTCGCACAATCCGGCCGTCCAGCCGACGGCGCCTTCGTCGGCCAGTGCCAGCGTCCACTCGCCGCCGCCAGGACCGCTGACGCGCAGATTGACCAGCATCTCGCCGGCGCCGCCGCATGGCGCGGTCTGGGAAAGCCATTGCTCGGCGTCGAAGGCCAGCGAAAGCTGCCGGTGCTTCGGCGCGGCGAAGTTCTGTTCGATGGCATATCCCGCGATCCGCAGCATGCGCTCGTAATCCATGCGGGGGCACGGCAAGTGCGGCAACACCTGGTTGGCGAACGTACAGTCGAACACCGGATCGTCGCGCCAATGCGAGCGATAGATCTGCATGTGGTGATGAAACATCCGCTCGCAGGTGGCCAGATCCTGTTCCGTGGCCCGGGTGGCGGTGCGGCGTTTGGAATACTTGCGAATCGAGTCCTGAATCACCCGTTGCATCTCGCGCACAGTCACCGGCGCCGGCGAGGCGAGGTGATACGTCTGGCCGTGACATTCAGGCCGCAAATAGATCGAAACCAGGCCCGCGGCGACCCAATCGACCGGTACAAAATTCTTGCCTTCGTCGCCACGCAAGCCGAGCTGAGCAAAGAACCGCTCGCCCATTTCCTCCGGCGGGATGCGACCCGCCATCGTGTAGGCCAACTGCAAGGGCAGGTAGAAGCCATGATAGGACGTTGTGAAGCCGTCGCGCGCATCGCCGACAATGCTGGCCGGCCGGTAGAACGTGGTTTGCCGCAGCCATTTCGCCCCGCGGACCAGCTTCTCGCCGTCCAGCTTGCTTTGCTCGTAGACGTTGCCCAGGTCTTGCCCCAAATCGAGCTCGGTCTCCAGCACGCGACCGGTGCGCAATCCGCACAGATAGGCGGTCGAGACGTGATGAAACTCGCCGATACCCGTGCGGCGACATAGTTCGAGCACGTGCCGCGTACCGTCGACGTTCGTTCGACGCGGCTCGCCGTCGTCCTGTTCTTTGAACACCATGCTGGCCGCGCTATGCAGCAGCGCGCCGCAGTTCTCGGCAATCCAACGCTCGTCGGCGGGCGCCAGGCCCAGGTCCGCCCGTCGCAGGTCGCCGGCCAGCACGACGGGCCGCGGCAGCGGGCGGCCCAGCCGCGCTTCCCAGTCTTGCATGAGCAGCTCGACGCGCTGCCGGGCCGTGGCCAGTTTGCCCGGCCGAACCACCACCGCCACGCGCCGGTCGGCGTCGCTCAAGTGGCGCAGAACATACCGGCCGAGCAGTCCCGTGGACCCGGTAAGCAACAAATACGACATCAACAACGATCCTCTTACGATGGCATCACGCCGATTCGGCCCACCGCCCCCATCGGGCCGACGGTCCCTCACTCCGCTATGCGTTCGGCACACGCAAGCGCGTGCTGCATGTCGATCTGGCCAAGCCCCCGGGGCACCGGCGCGGTACCAGGGCTCGCGGCGGCAGGCTCGATTCATGAGGACTTCTGGAACCTCAAGCGCGCGGAAGCGTAGAGGTCTATTCTGGACAGGAACGGTACACGAATAAAGCAGCGAACTGCGTGCCGCGTTGCGTATATACTGGAGAGCGGTATACAGGGCGCACGCGGTCGCAACCGCCGTGGTCGCTCGTCAATCGCCGTGCACGCAGGCACGCCTCAATAACCCTCGAAAGACAAAGCACTTGCGCGTCAGTTGTCGAGATTCCGCACCCGCCCGTTGGGACCGGAGCGAGACTTCCCCCCGCCGGGTAGGGAATCGCCGTGTGACGCGATTCGAGGCAGCAGTGCAGCAATCATGAGCCAACGACGCCGAGCCTGGTGGACGGTCGTGGCCTTTGCGCTCTTCGCGCCGGTGGCCGCCACGGGAGCACTGCTGTCGCTTTCGCGGATGCAAAACGACGTCACGCAGTGGCTCCCCGGTGCCTATCAAGAGACCCGTGACTTTCTACGATTCCTGGCCCATTTCGACCCCGAGGCCTTCGTGCTGGTGAGCTGGGAGGGGTGCACGCTCGACGATCCTCGCGTCGGGCGACTGGCAGAACAGCTCGTGGGTCCGCCACGGCTCGAGCCCGGGCCCAGCCGCTCTCCGTATTTCAGCAAAGTCATCACGGGCCCCAGCGTGCTCGAGAAGCTTTGTCAGCCGCCGATCAATCTCCAGCGCGAGGAAGCCCTACGGCGCCTGACCGGCTCGCTCATCGGCCCCGACGGACGCACGACCTGCGTCGTCTTTTCGATGACCGAGGCCGGCGTGCACCAGATGCGAGCCGCGCTGACCGAACTCGAGCAAGTCGCCCAGCGCGAGTGTGGACTGGCTCCCACGGAACTCAAGCTCGGGGGCCCGCCGGTCGACAACGTGGCCCTCGACGTGGCCGGTGAGCAAAGCATGCTCCTGGTGTTGGGGCTCACCAGCGTGTTTGGCCTGCTGGTGTGTTGGTGGTGTCTGCGGCGTCCGCTGTTGATTGCGCTGGTGCTCACCACCGCGCTCTACACCGTGGCCCTGAGCCTGAGTGCCTTCTATTTCACGGGCGGCGTCATGAACGCCATCGTCCTGACGATGCCGCCGCTGGTCTATGTGGCGGCCGCATCCGGCGCGATCCACCTGGCAAATTACTATCGCGAACTCGTGGTTGAAGTCGGACCCGAGCGTGCGCCGGCCGAAGCCGTGCGCCTGGCGGCATTGCCCCTCGGACTGGCAACCTTCACGACGGCCGTGGGCCTCTTGTCGTTGGCGGTCAGCGAGCTGGCGCCGATCCAGGCCTTTGGCATTTACTCGGCGCTGGGGGTGTGCTTCGGCCTGGTCTGTTTGCTGCTCTTGCTTCCAGCGGCGCTGCGGCTCTGGCCGGTGCTGCCGACTCCTGCGGAGCTTGCCGTGTTCGAAGTGCGCGCTCGCGGAGGGATCTGGCAGCGCGCGATGACGCTGGTCCTCGACCGCCCCGGGCTGTGCACGCTGGCAACCTTGCTGGTCGTGGTGCTGGCCGCCTGGGGACTGCCACGCGTGGAAACCTCAGTACAAATCATGCGGCTGTTTTCGTCCGATGCCCGCATCCTCCGCGATTACGGCTGGCTCGAAAAACATTTGGGTCCGCTCTCGCCGATCGAGGTGCTGGTGCGGTTCGATGCCGATTGCCCCCTCGATTTCCGGCAGCGTTTCTACGTGGTCGAACGTCTGCAACGCGATATCGAGGCCGTACCTAATGTCGGCACGGCGCTGTCGGCGGTGACTTTTGCGCCCAGCTTGATCGAGCCGCAGCGTCCCGGCTCGGCCCATGCGCTGGGCACGATGTCGCGCAATATCTTCGGCGGCAGCCGAGCCCGGGCCACGCTCGAAAAGGTGCGCCTTGAGCGCCATCGCCCCGAATTTCGCCAGACAGGTTTCTTTCGCGACGATGGGCCGCAAGAGCTGTGGAGAATCACGGCGCGCGTGGCGGCCCTGGCCGACGTCGACTACCAGGCTTTCAAGGCCCAGGTCGATCGGGCGGTTGCACCGGTTGAGCGTGCCCTCGACAAGCAGCGAATTCACGGCATCCAAGTGAGCTACACGGGCGTGCTGCCGATTGTGTATCAAGCACAGAATTCGCTGCTGCGCGGCATGGTCTTCGGCTACGGCACCGACGTGCTGTTCATCGTCGTGGCGATGGTCCTGGCCGTGCGCAGCGGCGCGGCCGGTCTGCTCTTGTTGTTGCCGAGCGTGCTGCCGGCGGTGGTGCTGTTCGGCGTCTTTGGCTGGACCGGCACGGTCGTCGATTTGGGGACCGTCATGCCGCCGGCCGTCGCGCTCGGAGTCACGGTCGACGACGTGATGCATTTCCTGTTGTGTTTCCGCCGCGAGATTCAAGGCGGCCGCTCGCGCCGTGCGGCCATCGCCAGCGGCTACCAGCACTGCGGCCGCGCGATGTACCAAAGCTGGGCCGTCCTGGGTTTGGGGGTCCTGGCTTTTCTGTTCAGTCCGTTTGCCCCGACGTGCCGCTTCGGCCTGGTGATGATGGCCTTGCTGACCATTGGGCTAGCGGGCAACCTGGTTTTCCTGCCGGCGCTGCTAGGTGGACCGCTGGGGGCATACTGGGAACGCCGCCTGCGCCGCCGGCAGCAGGATCTGCAGCCGGCCCCAGTCGAGCCCGAAATGTTTGTGCAGCCGGTCGTCACCGTCGCGCAGGTTCCGGCGCGCTCGAGCTAATCGTCTCTCGCACGCGCGCGAGGTACGCCTGCAAGAAGGCGTCGCGCTCCGCCTGCGAAAAATACTGCGGGTCCGCCAGCAGCATTACGGCCAGCCTGCCCGCATAGCTTAGGGCGCTCAGCGACAGCCGCGTATTCGGGCGGATGGGCGGCACGCCAACCAGCGATTCGAGCAGGCTATCGCCGCACACCAGGTGCCCTGAACGGCGTTCGAGCGGGGCCAGAGCAAGCACGGTTCCCAGGTTGCTGAACACGGCCGTCGCAAACGCCAGGTTTCGACGCAGCGCCCAGCGCATGAGCGCCGGCAGAGCACAGGCGATGCGCAGCCCGCCGATGAAGAACAATCCCAGCCGCCATTGCTTGATGGCGACCATTTCGTCGTGCACCGAGCGCAGCAGTGCCTTGGCATCGTGCAACTGGCGGTCGCGCCGCTCGAGGAAGGCATAGGCCAGGACGTTGGCCGCAGGCATCATGGCATCCGCCTCGAGCCGGAGATTCGTGGGCACAGTGATCCGTAACGGCCGCCGAGTACCTCCAGCATTCCAGGCGGCCAGTTCGAGAAACAAGTCGCGCAGCAGCAAGTCATTCACCGTGACGCCCAGACTTCGCGCCACCTGCGAGAGTTGGTCGGTCTCGCCGGCGCTCAACGTGCAGGTGCCAAAGGCGAAGGGATCGAATGGGCCCACCCCGGCCCGGATTTCGGCCGGTGCTGGCGATCGCATCACCGCCGCGCGGCGGAACAGCAGGCGCGTCCAGAGCACTGCCGTGTAATACGCGTCTGTGAGCGTGGTCCGGTAATCGCGCAGACCGAATTCATCGCGCACGAGCAGCCGTTGCGGGTCGAGCGGGTTCCACGCAGGTTCACCGGCAGCGCCACGAACTCGATGGTCGTAAGCGATCAACAGGTCTGCGAGGAATTGGACGGCCCCCACGCCGTCGCAGGCCGCATGATGCAACAACAGACGCAGTCGCCAGGCTGCGACGTCGACATCGACCATCACGCGCAGAGGCGCCTCGAGACGCAATTCGAAGGGCCGCATGGCCCCGGGCTCCGCGGATGCCAGGTCGCCCCACTGAATCTTCGGGGCTTCGCCGGGCATCCAATACGGTTGCGACTCTGGGCCGGCCAGCCGCATACGCAGCATCGGATGCCGCGCGACGGTCGCAGCCAGGGCCTCCTGCAGGGCCGCGCGATCGAGCGGCCCACGAAATCGGGCCTCGACCGGAAACACCGTCGGGTGGCCAGGGCGATCGTCGGCCAGGTAGTACCGCTCAAACACGGCGAGCGCCAAGGGCCCCGTGACTTCGCCGCCGGACGGCGAGCGGACTGCGGGGGTATCACGCTCGATGGATGCGTCAGTCATCGGCATCCATCATAGGCTGGCGCCATCCGCGCGAGTGCAAACGTCGCACGGTCCACGCGCCATCAATTTTTCTTCTTGCGCCCGCGGCGCACTTGCGGGCGCGGGCTTTTCTGCGCCAAACCCTTGGGGGGCAAATGCTCGACGAAGCTCAGGGCCCTGCCAATCCAACGGCGCAAGGCGGCCTCGGACGCGACGCCACGGCGAGTCAACATCACCCAGCCTCGGAGCGGCTTCCCGGTGATGTCGAACTTGCGGACTTCGGGCTCGGCCAGCGCGGCCTCGTATGCGTCGGGCCCCACGCGCACGATCAATGTGTCTTGATAAACGCCCACGCACATATTGCCGCGGAGCAAATAGCCGATCCCGCCGAACATGCGACGCGACTCGAAACCGTCGTCCGCGGTCAAGACTCGGTCGACGCGCGCTGCAAGTTGTGCATCGTAGGCCACGGCGCGGGATCTCATCTGGGGTTGCTGCCAAACCAAAAGAAACTGGGCCGGACACCCTTCGAAGAGTGCCGACCCAGGTTTCTTTACACAGCAGACTGTCTCAAGCTGCCTGGCGGGTCAATATCACCCTGCCTGGGAGTTTGAGTTACCGGCGAATCTTGCGGCGCATGGCCACGAGACCTGCCAATGCGATTCCCAACAACACGATCGTCGAAGGTTCCGGCGCCACGACATACGTGCCCGTGGCGACGATCCCGCCAACCAGCGTCGCGTCGACCTGTACCGGGGCAGTCAACACCGATTGGGCAACATTAATCGGTGCCGACATGGTGATCTTGTAGGTCGTCGATACGCCGCTGCTCCCCAGCAGGGTCTGGGTCAGCGTGGCGACTTGTCCCAGCGGCGGCAGATCGAAGTTTGCCGGGCTGGTCGAAAAATCGAGCGTCCCCGAACCCAACAGGCTGCCGATGATGCCGGTGCCGTTGTAGGTCAGGATGCCGTTATCAATCCCGGCCGACGTCAGGTTGCCCCCCGACGGATCGCCTGGATCGAACGTGTAGTTCCAGGTGCCAGCGGTGTAGTTGAGCGGCACCGAGCCGGTGCTGACCAGTCCGGTGAGATGGCCGTTCTTGATGCCGGCGTTCACACCACCGAGGAGGAAACCAAGGTTCAGAAACAAGCTGGCATCGGAAAGATTAATGTTGCCACCATCGAGCGTCATGGAGGTGGCCGTGGGCACGCCATCATCAAGCGTGATGCCTTGCGTGCCAGTAAGCGTCGTCGTCGTCGTACCAGTGACCGAGCCGAGAGCAGCTACAGTCAAGGTGAGGACTGACGCCGGTGTCAGCGTTAGCGTCACCGGAGTCGGCGTCGCTAATGCGGGCTGAGCGCACAGCGCCAGCAGCGCCGTAAGCGCAAAGGTAGAAACGATCTTCGTTAGCTTCATTAGCGTCCCTCCCAAACCAGATGAAGTGAACTTCCTAGCTGACCTGCCCGAGAAGGCGCGGCCACCCCAAGCACCCAAGTTAGGGATGAGCATACGCAAATAGTCGTAAGGCTGTCAAAATAAAAAAGGTGGTATTTGCGATATTTACCGAAGGCACCACCCAACAATAAGGTAACACACAATTACCAATTGCCTTCCGGCGTGCAAAACTCGGCTCGCAAGCCTCTCTCCCTCCTTGGACGCAATTCCATGCGTGTTCTGGCCGATTTTTTCGAAGAAAAGCGTCTTTCGTCCGCCGCCTCGCAGCCATGGCGTCGAGACCTTGCACGACCGCACGATTGTCTCGACCAGCCACGGGCCCGGGTCCCCGCGCGATTTGGTCCCGGCTTCCTTGCGGTTGAACTCGGTCAACGGGCAGTGACGCCCTAACGCAGCTCGGACGCGGTCCAAGCCGACTCAAGTCTCCAGGCGTCGCAGGCGTCGAGATGTGCACCCTGGCCGACGACATTCCAGACGTATCGAGGCTGCTGCCCGATCTCGACCACCTTGGTCATGGCCACGCGGTCATTGGCATAAACCTCGACCACGCTGCGATCGACGAACACGCGCAACCGCAGCGGTTCGTTCGCACCCAGTTGTAGAGCACACGAGCGCTCGCCGATCGATAGATGCTTGCCGTTCCAGGCGATCGACACGCTGGCCCCCTGCTGGTCGCCGGCGTGCACTTCGAGGGCCATCTGTCTGGCGCTGCCCAGGCGAAGCGTCGCGGCGATTTCCAGGCATTCGCCCGCCAGGCCTTCGACCGGCGTCGCCCCGGCCGGCAGCGCCAGGCCTCGCTGCTGGACACGCTGTTCGGAGCGCAGCTTCGCAACTTCTGTCGCCGGACGCTGCAGCAGATTGCCATCGGTGCCGATCTGCAACTCGCGCGGCAGCGTCATGCAGCCGTTCCAGCCGCGCCCGCCAGGAAAGTTTCGCACCCAGCCCCACATGATCCAACGACCGTCGGGCAGCGCCAGGCCGTTGGGCGCATAGAAATCGTCCGACACGTCGAGCACACCCCGCTGTTGGGGCGATAAGCGTCCGGCATCCGGATCGAAATCGCCGACGTAGTAGCGCACCGGTCCGTGGGGTGAATAGATCAGCACGTAGCGCTGGCCCAAAGGGAAGAGATTGGGGCATTCCCAGTTGCCTTCCTCTCCCGTAAACGCCACCCCGCGATACTTCCATTGCAGCAGGCTGCCGTCGAGCGCCTCGTAGAGCATGACCGATCCCCGACCGCCGCGCGGATGTCCACCACAGACCAAGAAGGTCCGCCCTGCGGAGGCGAAGACGAACGGATCGCGCCAATCGTCGATCTGCTGGTCACCGTGCAGCCGCAACGAGAGGATCGGATTGCCAGGAGCTTTGTGCCAGCGCAGCAATTGATCGTCGTCGGGCAAGGCCACCCATTGCTCCGGATCGCGCCGGCCAATGCTGGTATAGAACAACATCGGCTCGCCCTGTGCATTGCGCGCTGCGCAGCCGGAAAAGCAATGTTCTTCGCCGCGATCTTGCGACGGGGCGAGGGCGATCGGCAGATGCTCCCAGTGCACCAGGTCGCGACTGCGCGCGTGACCCCAGTGCATGTGCTCCCAGCGATCGCCGTAGGGATTGTGCTGGTAGAACAGGTGCACTTGTCCCGCGTGATACAAGGGTCCGTTCGGATCGTTCGTCCATAGCGCCGGCGGCAAGAAGTGATAGGCGGGGCGCGCCGGATCGGCCGCGGCCCGGGCTGCCGCGCCGCGTACGCTGCTGTCGGCCTGAGCCAGTCCGGGCTCGATCTGCGGATCGATCTCGGGCTGATCAGATTGCACGAGCTGATCGACGTTGATGTGGCCCCAACCGCCGCTGTGCCGATCGACGATCTCGATCCGCGCTTGCTTGCCGATCCAGGGCTGCACGTCCCATGTGTGCCAGGAAAGATGCTCGTCGTCTGCGCCGGTCGTGGCATTGCCGGTCGCGGTGCGCACGACCTGATCGTCGACGAACAGTTTCACGCAGGTCTCGTCGGGGTGACGGCCACCGCCGATCAATAGGTTCAAGTACTTGCGATCCAGCGCGAACGGTCGAGAACGCAGCGTCCCTTGAGCCGGGTCACCCCCCAGGAATGTATTCACTAACCCATTGCCCAAGTAGCCAGACACCGTTTGCTGGCCGGGCAGCGTGCCGTGCGCGGGCCCCGTGCCGAAGGCATCCCCGGTGGCCTGCCAGTCGCCGTAATCGCGGCCCTCGAAATCGGCGATCACGATGTCCGGGCGGTCCGCTCCGTGCGCGCGGGTCAACAGCCAACAACCGAGCAGCATCGCCAAGCACGACAGGGGCCAAGTCTTCTGCCGCATGACAGCCGTGTTCCGAAGAAACGTGCGGGTGATCAAGGAACGCGGCTATAATCCTGACCCCACTCCGAGGTGCCCGCAAGCTGGGAGCGAAGCCATGGCCGTCGTCGCGATTCGCTGTTCTTGGATCGTTACCTTGATTTGCCTCGCGGCCATTGGCCACCGACCGTTGGCGAACGGCGCTGAACTGCAATTCGCGATCCGCGATCGCGTGCCCGAGACGGCCGGATCGACCGAGTACCGGATTCGCGAACGAGACGTCGCGTGGCAGCCGCGCGAAACGGCGATCGTCATTTGCGACATGTGGAATCAGCACTGGTGCGCAAGCGCCACCCGCCGCGTCGCCGAGATGGCCCCGGTCATGAACGAAGTGCTGGCCGCCTGCCGCGAGGCCGGCGTCTTGATCGTGCATGCGCCCAGCGACTGTCTCGAGGCCTACGCCGGCACTCCGCAGCGCAAGCGGGCACAAGCTGCTCCCGTGGTGCAATTCCCCCGCCGGTCGATCAGCGTCTGGGGAACCGACCTCGACGCTGAACCGCGGCTGCCCATCGACGATTCGGATGGCGGCTGCGACTGCCAACCACAGTGCAAACAAGGTTCGCCCTGGCGCAGCGAGATCGCCGCGCTCGAGATCGGCGAACCGGACGCGATCAGCGATTCAGGGCCCGAGATCCTCAATCTGTTCCAGCAGCAGGGGATCAAGAACGTCGTGGTGATGGGCGTACACACGAACATGTGCGTGCTGGGACGGTCGTTCGGCTTGCGACAGATGGCCCGGGCGGGCCTGAATGTCGTGCTCGCGCGCGACCTGACCGACACGATGTACAACCCGCGTAAGGCGCCCCACGTGGCGCATCATCGCGGCACGCAATTGGTCATCGAGCACATCGAAAAGTTTGTTTGCCCGTCGATCGATGCCGACGACCTGGTCGGTGAACCGACGCCCCCCGCGGCGCTGTTCATGATCGGCGAGGACGAGTACGACACGAAGCACACCTTGCCCGAGTATGCCCGCCAGGAATTGATCCCGCGGGGCTGGCGATGCACGTTCGTGCAGGCTGTCGATGAAGCGCCGCAAAATTTTCCCGGGCTGGAGGGGCTCGCGGCGGCCGACGTGCTGGTGCTCAGCGTTCGTCGGCGCACGCCGACGGTCGAACAACTCGCGGCGGTGCGCGCGTATCTCGAGGCCGGCAAGCCGCTCGTGGCGATTCGCACGGCCAGCCATGCCTTTGACCGCGAAGCGCCCGAAGGACACGCGGCATGGCCGCAGTTCGACGACGAGGTCTTGGGCGCCAACTACGAGCGACATTATGGCAACAAGCCGCCCGCCGGTCCGCCGACGATCGTGCAACTGGTGCCCGAGGCCATCCAGAGCGAGTTGCTGGCGGGAATGCCTCGGGAAGAATTCCCGGTCACGTCGCACTTGTACCGCAATCGCGACCTGGGACCGCGAACACGGTTGCTGATGTGGGGAAGGATCGATTCGCAGCAGGTCCGCGAACCGTTGACCTGGACCAATACCTACCGCGGCGGTCGCGTCTTCTACACCTCGTTGGGGAATCCCGACGACTTCCAACTGCCAGCTTTTCGCGACCTGCTGCGCCGCGCCCTGTACTGGGCCATCGAGCGCTCGCCCCAGGTCGAGTGATCGTCGCGGCGGCCGTCCTTTCGCTCTGGTGCGTTTGGTCGGATTGCGCCGGCGGCGCGCGGCCGCCAGGCAGTCCGGACCGCCGCGCCGCCGTTCCGCGAACTACGTTTGATTCGCGGCATTTCGGGCAGCGTGACCCCGACCGCCTTCGCGTGGGAGAAGCATTTCATGCATCGCTCGCATTCTCGGTATTGCTCGCGTCGCGGCGGCGCGACGGTCGAATATGCGCTGTTCTTGACCCTGATCGCCGCTAGCGTGTTTGCTGCCGGCCAGTGTGTGAATCTTTCGGTCCATCGGACCATGCGGCAGGTCGCATCGGCCTCGGGATCCGCGACCGCATCGTCGGCCAAGGCCGCGGCGCCAACGCTTGATGCGACGGTCCCTGCCTTGGCCTCGCTTGAACAAGCCGAGCGCCGCATCGCCCAGGGGCAATTGGGCGTGATGGCCTGCGGCCTGTTCCTGGGTGGGCTGATCTGGTACCGGCTCTATTGCCGCCGCCGTCCGGCGGCCAAGACCGCCGATGGCGCCGAGCACCCGTTTGTCGACGAAAAGCAATCCTTGCTGTTCGACAAGCGGCAAGAGGTGCTGCGCATCCTGGCCGGCGATTGGCAGGTGTTGATGGACGGCCGGCTGCTCGTCGGTCATCTGATGTCGCGCCGCGTGATGACGGTCCCGCCCGTCACGCCGGCCGAAGAGGTCCGCCGAACCATGCAGCAGAATCGCCTGCGGCACCTGATGGTCCGCGATCGCGACGGGCGGCTGTTGGGAGTGATCAGCGATCGCGATCTCGCCCGTCCCAAGGCGAAGGATGCCGAACAGTTGATGACGCCTAACCCCATACACGTCACCCCCGATACCCCCATCGCGCCGGCCATCACGCTGCTGCTGAACAAGCACATCTCCAGCCTGCCTGTCATCGAAGGCGGCATGCTCGTCGGCGTGTTGACGACCACCGACCTGATCATGGCCCTGCAATGCACGCTGCAGACCTTGAGCCGTATTGCGCGCCAGCTGACGGACCAACCGTCGTTGGACGAATCCGATCCGCCGCCCACAACACAGGCGGTTGATGGCGAATTGGTCGGTTCGGGGGCGTAGGCCTTTCGCCGTTACGCGCCGCACAATCGGCAGCTCCGGCCCCGGGCGGTTGTGCCAGGGTGAGCTACGTTTGTGCAGACGAATTGGCGGCTTTCCGCCGGCCAGGGATCGAGTTTTGCCATGTACACCACGCGCCCTTTACGGCTGGCCTGGATCGCAGCGCTACTTGCGATCCTCGGCGGTTGTGCGCCCCAGGCACAAGAATCGGCCGCCCCGGCTGCGTCTGCACCTGCGCCCGAGCCTCCCAAGGCCGATGCGGCGGAAGCCCGCCGCGAGCCGGCTCAAGACCAGCTCGCCGAGCTGGCGACGGAAGCCGAACGCCCAACGACGCCCGACCCGGAGGCCGCGGCGCCGGTCAGCGAACCCGAGTTTCAACCGCCCTACCCCGAGCGCGACGACTACTTCAAGCGGCCGGAAATCGCGAAGGTCGCCCGCACCGACAGCGCCGCGCGCGACTCGGCGGTCGAGCTCAAGGGATTTGTCGACGTGGAAGGCCTCAAGGCGCTCGTCACGATCGATGGCCTGCTGACGACCGTCGCCCAAGGCGAACAGCACAGCGGCATCGAGATCATCGAAGTGGCCCCGCCGAAAGTCATTTTTCAGCGTGGCCGCGTCCGCTGGACCGAAGCATTGTTCCAGCAGCAAGTGCAATAGCCGCCTGCGAACGACGTGATCCCGTCAGGAGGCATCTCACGGCTAACGGCGTTGCACGCCATTTGGCCGTTGTGCTTGCATCACGCCAGGCGCAGCGGTGCCCTGCTGGCCCCGCGGAGGCGCGAACAGACCACCGGCAGCAGGCGGCGGCGGGCTGGCAGGAGTGGTTGGCACTGCCGGCGCATTGCCTGCCGCGAGCGGAGACTGCCGCGATGCCATGCCCGGCGGCGGCGACTCCAAATTCGGCCGCGGCGGCTGGGGCCGCGCCGAGGGACGCTCGCTCCGCGGGCGCAAATCGATCACGCCCGGCGGATTCGCCAAGGGTTGAGTTGCCTGCGGACGGCGGCTGGCAGCCACGGCGGCGGCACCCTCTTGGCGGCGAATCTGCGTCTCCGGGCCGAACGCCGGAGTCGGCTCGCCGACAGGCCCCGCGGGCACTGCTTCCGGTGGCGGCACTTCTTCGTAGAACCGCTCCACCGGCGGACAGTTGGGATCGTTCAGCGGACTGGGGAAGGGCGTCTGCCCGGCCGGCGGATTCATATCCAGCACTGCCTGGCCATGCTGTCCCGCGGCCATCTCGCGCTGCCGCGGCATCTGGCACGGTCCCACGATTTCGGGCGTCAAGAAGACGATCAGCTCGCCCTCTTTTGTCGAAATGTTGCGCGATTGAAACAGCTTGCCGATGCCCAGGAACTTGATGTCCTTCAAATACGGCAGTCCGCTGAACTTGTTGATGTCGGAGCGCTGACGTAGCCCGCCAATGACGAAGGTTTGGCCGTTGAGCACGCGGACCACGGTCTCGGCCGTGCGGCGGTCGATGATCGGCTGCGGCGTCTGCCCTTCGGTAAAGCCCGTCAACCGCGAAAACTCGGGCTTGACCTTGAGCAGCACGGTGCCGTCGGCGGCGATCTGCGGAGTGACATCAAGCATCACACCGGCTTCGCGAAAGGCCGTCGAACCGATGTTGCCGCCCTGCTGCGTTTGAGTGAGCTGCTGGTAGGGGATTTCCGTGACGATCTCGATATGCGCTTCTTCGTAGTCGGACACGAAAATCATCGGATCGGCTAGCAACTGCGAATTGGCCGACGTCGCCAGGAAATCGACCGCGGCCGTGATGTCGAAGGCACGACTCAGGCTCATCAGCGTCATAGCACCCGCCGGATTTCCCGAGGCGACGGGTACTTGGGTCAGCGAGTCGATGCTCCAGGCCAGTTGCGCCTCGCCGGCGGCGTTGTGGCGTCCCTTGAAGGCATGGTTCCAGTTGATACCGCAGCGCTCGAGATCTTCCAGCGCAACGTCGTAGATCAAGGCCGTAATCCGGACCTGGGCGCGCGGGGTATCGAGCTGCTCCAGCGCCTTACGCACCAGAACCAGGTTGGCCGGGGTGTCGATCACCACGAGCCGGTTCTCGGTCTCGATCACCGCGACTTTGCCCGTGGCCGAGAGCATCGACTTGATCGACGGTTCCAGCGGCGGCGCCTTGACGTATTGCGGGGTGTAGTGCAACACGTCGAGCGGACCATCGGCTCCGCCCAGTTCGGTCAGTGCCGCCGCGTCGTCGAGCTTCTGGGCCAGCTCACTGATCCGCCGCACCTGCTCCGGAAAATCGACCACGATCAGGCACTTGGCCGACGCGACGGCCTGCACCTTGCCTTGCGGCGAGGCGAGCGCCTGCGCGCTGGTGAGAATGTCCTCGGGCTTGACGACCTTGAGCGGGATCGTCGCCGTCTCGAACAGAGGATTCGATTCGCCCAACGACTCGAGCTTCATCACCACGAAGCTGGCACCGACGGGTCGATAACCGTAACCGTTTGCCAGCAGGATCGAATCGAGGATCTCGTGCAACGGCGCCTGGCGGAAGCTGCCGCTCACGGTGCCTTCCACGTCGGCCGCGACGACGATGTTCACGCCCCACTGCTCGCTGATGCTGAACAGCGCTTGCCGGAACGGCGTGTCGCTCAACATCAAGTCGCCGCGTTTGAGCAGCTTGGCACGCAGCTCTTCGCCCGAATTCGGGCCGGCCAGCGGGGGTAATTGCGCCATCAGGGGATCTGCCAGCACGACCGCGCAAAGCGACCACAGCGCCAACCGCGCGAGAAATCGCGCGCGTGGCCGACGGGCGGTCGATGCGGGGCGTGCCCCCTTGATCATTCATCCTCCTTGACGCCGTGCGACCGCCAGCCAGCTTCCTGTTGGCTGCGAAGCTCGTGCTCCAGCTTTGCGAAGCGTCCGGGCCGCTACGCCCCGGCTGCGACCGCCGGCTTTTCCAGGCTCAGCACGATCAGCTCGATGTCGACAGCAATCTCTTTCCGCTCTGGCCCCTCGGGCTGCTCGTGCAAGTTGCCCAGGCAGAGCACCTTGTCGAGCGCCCGCAGGTTGTCGAACAACGCGTGCACGCTGGACAACGGCCCCGACACGGCCAGCGTCAAACGCCGCGTCGACAACTCGTAGGGCGAGGGCCCGGGGTCCTGCTTGTTCGGCGCCGGGGCTGCGGCGGCCAGAGGATCTTCGCCGCTCTGCCAGCGTCGTCGCTGGGGCTGATCGACGTCGATTCTCCGCATCTGGCAGCCCGACTGCCTGACCAGCTCGACCAATTCCTCGCGAAAGCGAAACGTCTCCCCTTCGTCCACCGTGCGCTGTTCGAAGGCCGCCAGTTCGGTGGCCCGCTGCTGCGCCAGTTTTTCGAGTTGGGGCAAGGCTTCGGCTTCCGCTCGTGCCTCGTCCAACGATTGCATCAAGTGCGCGCGGAAATCGCACAGGGCAAGATACTCATCGGCGGCCGGCCACATCACCATGACCAGGGTAACCAAGGTGAGTAATGTGACGATTGTGCGGCGCCGTGGGTGTTCGGCGATGGTCTTCACCAGCGTTTCAAGGCTTTCCATGACCGTCTCCTGCAACGCCGCCGTAACCGGCAAGGTCGCAACTGATCTCGAACTGTGTGACCGGACCGTGCGTCTCTTGAATGGTCCGCGTACCGTTGACAGCAACCTGCGCCAGCGACGGGTACTGCTGCAGCCAGCGGACGAACTCGTAAACACCGTCGTTGGTGTGGCTGGCCCCTTGCAAGCGGAGGTGTCCCTCGCCGTCGGCCAGCACGGCGTCGAGCCACACGTCTTCCGGCAGGCAACGAGCGATCGTCGCCGAAATCTGGTCCCAGGCGGGGCGCTGGATGGCTTTGGACAGGGCGGCCAGTAGTTCGGTCTTCTCCAGGTCGCACACGCTCTTGCGGCGGAGCAGGCTGGCTTGCCGGCGCTGTGGCTCGAATTTCTCGACGGCAGCTTCCAGCAGCGAGCATTCGTGCTGCTGCCACCAGGTCCCGCCCCAGCTGGCCGCTCCGATGACCAGAGCCGCGGCTACCGGCCAAAAGGTCTTGGTCACCAGCGGCATGATCGGTTCGCGCGTCTGCGCTCGCAGCCGTGCCAGCAGATTCGGCGCCTCGGCCGTCTGGTCCGGTTCGACCACGCGCAAACACGCACCGAGCGCCGCACAGAACTCCGGCCCCGGCCGCGGGCCAGTGAACTCCCAGGTGGTGTTGCCTTGCGGCGCATCGAGCACGTCGACGGGCAACTTCATCCGGTCGGCGAACCCTGCCCGCACCGCTTCAATGGCTTGGCGATTGCCGCAGAGGATGATCCGGCCGATGGGGCCCGCGGCAAACCGCACGTAGCGATCGCAGTATCTTTGCAACCGCCCCAAGTGCCCGGCGACGATGTCCGGCAGTTGTTCATGCGAAGTCCGGGCGACGGGCCGGTATTCGATCAGCAATTGTCCTTGATAGGACAAGCCGACCTCGGCACCGCGCTCTGAAAGCTGCACGACCAGGCCCGGTCCGGTAGCGTCCAAACCGAGCTTGCCGATCAACCGGCACACGGCCACGAGCCCCGGCTCGACAATATCGATTTTCAAGCCCGCTTCGGCTGCCGCGTCGACCAAGTTGCTGAGTGCCCGTTGATTGGCGACGGCGAGCAAGGCGTGCTGGACCTTGGCATCGACTTGGCGCACACAGCCGCCCAGGCTCTTGGGACCGCCGCCCAACAGTAGGTAAGAGTGGCAACGTTCCTCCAGCTCGCGCAGTTCTTGCCGCACTTCCTCGGCCTTGCCAATCGATACCCGCGTTACACAATGGTCCGGGCTGAGCACGATCTGTAACGCGGCATGTCCGAGTTTCCATTCGGCGGCCAGCCGTTTGAGCGCGGCGGCCAGCTCGCCGGCCGCGGCCGGGTCGTGCAGGTTTCGCGCTGCTTGTCGCCAATTGACCGCATGCGTGCGGGCCTCGCGGCGCTGATCGTCGCGTTGGTCGCAGACGACCGCGTGCAGCGTCGAGTGGCACACCTCGATGGCGACCGAGCGCGCCAGACTCTTGTTCGATTTGCGTTTCACGGCTCAGCTACCTGTCTGAATAGTCACTTGCAAATTCCGCGTCACGGCACCGGACGAGCCGCTGCCGGTCACAACGATGAGCCCGTCGACCTGGTCGACCGTCGCGGAATAGTGGTTGCCCGAGCCGGCAGGAAACTCTGTCGACGAAATGCCCTTGCTCCAACTCGGGTCGATCTCCAACTCGGCCAAGGCCGAGTGCACCGCCGCCCCCGCCAGGTACAAGGCCCGGTCGTAATCGATCGCGTTGCGCACCGCCGCGGCCTCGGAAGTCTGGGTGTCGAGCATGCCGAGCACCATCACGCTGGTGACCGCGATGACGAACAGGCTAAGCAGCAGCGCCGCGCCGCGCCGACCTGCGCCGTCTCGATGGCGAAACGTCACCATGAGCGCCTCCAGGCCCGGCAACGCACGGTCCGCAGCGTGCCCGCCGTGTTGGCCAGTTGCACCGTGGCCACGCAGTCGACGCACTGCACGGCGCCGACGTCCGTGGTTAGGGTCACTCCATCGGCCGTATAGCAGGTGAAATACAAGGCCTGGATGTTCTCGGCCAGCAGCGACGATGCATCGTTCAAGCCGAAGAGAATCTGGGTGCCGGTGTGCTGCCAGACATAGATCTCGCCCGACGGCATCAACAGCGACAGAGAGCCGTCGGCGTCGTCCGCCTTGCTGATGTTCTTCACCGCCGTGGCCTGCCGGATGTTGCGCACGAGGTGGCGAATCGCCGCATGGGCCCCCTCCAGGCGCTCGAGATCCGAATGATGAGCCTCCCAGGCCGACTGGCTCGTGCGCAACAGTACAAACACGCTCGCGCCCAGCGTCGCGGCGAGTGCGGCCGTGACAACAAGTTCCAGCAGCGTGAACCCGCCGCGTCGCGATTTAGTTCGTGCCTGCCACACTTTGATACACCGCCATCTTGGCAATCTTCGAGGCCATGGTAACGCCCGTCTCGTCGGCATCCTTAACACCGTCGCCGTCGGTGTCGGCCCACACGGTCGCGGTCACCGTCATCAGCCGGTCGGCAATGCCGCCGTCGGCTGGCTGCTGCGATCGCGTCACGGCAAATCGCAGCGTGGAATATCCGTCAGCGGCAAAGCTGCCCGACGCTTTGTCTTCGGTGAAGTAGGCGGCCCCCAGCGCCAGGTGCTCTTCGAGCTTGCTGACGCAGTAGGTGGCGCACAAGTTCGAATTGTCGAGCCGCCAGCCCGCCTCAATGCCATCGCTCATCATGCGCATCGCCGGCACGATCGCCAGGGCGATCAAGCCGGCGGCCATGACCGTTTCGATCAGCGTGTAACCGCGCGAACGCGGCGGCCGGGCGGGGAACATGACGGAGGGCTCTGCGGGGTGGGCGACGCGACAACAGCCACGCTGACGACGCAGATGCGCGCAGCACGGACCGTGCCGATGTCTCCAGCAAACCTAGCTTGCGGCCGGCAGAACGGGAGCATTCCCCGCACAAGCCGGGCAATCGTCAGCCACGCTACTTCTCGGAAACCTGGGCGCTGCCCGTGGCCTGCACCACCGTGACGACGGTTACCCGGCTGGTGGCCGTAAGCACGATCTCGTAGCTGGCCAACGCGCTGCCCTCGAAGGTGAATTCGGGCTCGCCGCCGGAAAATTCGGCCTTCACGTCGCCGGGAAACGTGCGCGGCTGTTCGACCGGCACCAGCCCCTTGGCCGTGCGCCGCGAAGGGGTGTAGCCGTTGACGGCCTTCCCCGAGTAGTTGAGGACCAACACATGATTGTCGCCCGTGGCGATCGCCGCCCGGCGACAGTGCACCAGGTCGAGCACGATGCGACGGGCATCGACCTTGGTCGAGAGATTGCCCATCCGCTGGGGCAAAGTCGAGAGCGAGACCGTGGCCAGCAAGCCGATCAGTGTCAGGACCGCCATCAATTCGAGCAGGCTGAACCCCGCGGGGGCGCAGCCAAAGGCCCGCCGGTCGCCCCCGAGCGTTTTCCGCTGTTGAGCAACCACGGCGGGCCTCCCCCTGGCCATGACTTAGTGGATGACTTCGGCCCGATTCGTTTTTTCGTTGATCGTGAACTGGCCCCCCACCTCCGGGCAAGCCGGCACGCCGTCGGGCAAGTAATCGGGAACCAGCTCTTTCAGACTGCTGGGATACGACCCGTGATCCAGTTGGTATTGCTCGATCGCCGAGTTCAAGCTGGAGAGTATGTGTTGCGTCGTGTTGGACCGCGCCGTCAAACTCGAATTGGCGACCCGGGGCACGACCAGCGTAGCGATGATGCCCAGCAGCACGACGACGGCCAGCATTTCGAGCAGCGAGAACCCGCTTCGTTCTTTGCGCATCTTCATGCCCCTTCAGCGGACGATTTGTCCGCCGGACATTGTGCGCCCCGAAGCCCTCGCTTACAGACCGGTGCCCGTCACGCGGTGCGACGTGGCATCGATCCCGTAGGCAGAGCCATCGACCGGGTTGGTCGGCACGCCGCCGGGCAAGTAGGTCGGCACCAGCGCCGCCAGGTTCGCCGGCCACGAGCCATTGTCGATGTAGTAGCGCTCAATCGCCGAATTGAGCGTGGCGGCCGTGTGCACGTTGACCTTGGACTTCGCGGTGCTGCTCGACACGGTCACGCGCGGCACGACCACCGCGGCGATGATCCCCAGGATCACGACCACGGCCAACAACTCTAAGAGCGAAAAACCGGAACGCTTAGGCTGGGCTTTCATGACAAACACTCACATGGGATTCCAGGGAACTTAATGCGTATGCCCCACGACACGATGTGTCGTTGCATCAATCGTGTACCTCGACCCGTCGACCGGACATCGTGGCAAGCCCTTGGGAAAGTATGCCGTGTCGTCGCCAATGTCCTTCAGGTTCGTCGCCGGCCAGGCGAGGTGGTTGCGATACCACAACTGCACCTGGGCTTCGACATCCCTACTGTTTACGTAGCATGCGTTCTTCTTGCCGGTTGCGTCAGCCGAAGAAAAACGTACGACGGCGATTGCCGATAGTGCCCCGAGAATCGCTACAACCGCCAGCAGTTCGAGCAGCGAAAATCCCGCCGATTTCAGGCGGCCGACGTTGGTTGACCTGCGATGCATCATGGCGCCGCTCGTCGTCGATTACTTGGTTTCGATCACGCTGATCATGTCGAACATGGGCAGGTAGATCGCCATCAGCACGAAGCCGATGGCGAACGCCAGGCCCACGGTCAGCACCGGTTCGATCGCGCCGACCATGACGTCTGTATTACGCTCGATCTGTCGCCGCAGGTGATCGACCACGTGCCGGGCCGTGGTCGAGAGCTTGCCGGTCTGCTCGCCGACGATCACCAACTGGCTGATGACCGGCGGAAACAGCTTGCCGTGACGTTCCAGCTCACGGCTCAAACGCTCTCCGCGGACCACGGCGGCGTGCAATTGCTCGACGGCCGCGCGGACCGCCGCATTGCTCACGCTGCCGCTCGAGGCAGCCAGCGCGTCGACGACCTTGAACCCCGATTCGAGCATCGTGCCCAGCACCTGTACAAACTGCAGTACGGCCAGATCGCGAAACCAGTTGCCCAACACCGGCAGCTGCAGCACGAGGCGATCGAATCGCGCGGCCATGACGCGGCTGCGCCGCATCCGTTTCCAGCCCAGCCAGAACAGACCCAAGGCTAGCGGCGCGATCCAGCCATAGCCCCAAATCGCGTCGGCGATCGCCATCAGCGCGCGTGTGACCCAAGGGAGCGGCACGCCGGCCTTGGCGTACGTGTCCTGAAACACCGGCACGATGAACGAGATCATGAAGAACACCACCAGCGCGCCGGCGATGACGACCACCGCCGGATAGCTGAGCCGCTTGATGACCAGGCTGCGAATGCGGCTATGGTTCTCGAGCTGCTCGGTGATCCGGGTCAGCGTCTCGCCCACCGTCCCGGACCGCTCGGCGACGCGAATCTGATAGACCATCAGGTCGGAGAATGTGTTGCGATACGTGGCCAGCGCCGAGCTGAACGCCTGGCCGGCCTCGATCTTGCGGCGAATGTCGTCGAGCAGGTCGGCATAGGCCTCCAACGACGGCTCGGCGGCGATCGTCGCCAAGGCCTTGGGCAACGACAGGCCATTGGTCACCAGCGTCGCCAGGTTGCTGACGATGCGGATCAAGTCTTTTTGCGGCGTCTTCCGCGTCGCCGGATCGCGATGCGAACCGCCGATCTTGATCTGGTGCAGCCGGCGGAAGAACTCCAAAGGGCCGCTGCGCCGGGGTGAGAGTTCCAACGTGCCCATGTGTCACCCCGACGTCTTGTAATAGACTTCTTCGAGCGTCGTCCGGCCGGCGAGGGCCTGCTCCAGTCCGGCCGCGGCCAGTTCGACCATGCCTCCTTCGACAGCCAGTTCGCGGAGCTTGGTCACCGGCAATCCACGCTCGATGGCGTCGGCCAGGACCGGCGTGACTTCCATGATCTCGAAGATCGGCAACCGGCCCATGTAGCCGGTATTCAGGCATTTCTTGCAGCCGCGACCGTGATAGAACACCGCGTCGGGCGAGACGGCCCGTCCTTTGCTCAGGACGCGCAACAGCGCTTCGTTCGGCGCGGCGGGCTCTTTGCACTCTGGGCAGATCCGTCGCAGCAGCCGCTGCGCGAGCGACCCCAGCAGCGCGCCGCCGATCTTGAACGAGTCGATCCCCAAGTCGTTGAGCCGCGCTACGGCGCCGACGGCATCGTTGGTGTGCAGCGTGCTGATCAGCAAGTGGCCCGTTAGCGCCGCCTGCACCGAGGTCTGCGCCGTGTCGTGATCGCGAATTTCGCCGACCAGGATCACGTCTGGGTCCTGGCGCATGATGTATTTCAGGGCGTTGGCGAACCCCAGGCCGAATTCGTTGTCGGCCTGAATCTGGTTCACCCCCGGTAGCCGATATTCGACGGGGTCTTCGACGGTGACGATATTCCGGCGCACCTGGTTCAGGTGCGTCAGCACGGCATACATCGTCGTACTCTTGCCCGAGCCCGTGGGGCCCGTGACGACGATCATGCCGTGCGGCTTGTCGATCAGTTTTTGCAGCCGGGCGCGATCGGCGGGCGAAAAGCCCATCTTGTCGAGATCGAAGACCTTGCTGCCTTCGTCGAGCAAGCGCAGCACGACTTTTTCGCCGCCGACCGTCGGGATGGTGCTCACCCGAAAGTTGACCTTCGTGCCGGCTTCCTCGACGCTCAGGCGACCGTCTTGAGGGCGGCGATTTTCGGTCGTGTCCATGTCGGACATGACCTTGATGCGCGCGACGACGGCCTCCTCGATATGGTTCGGAATCGTCATCACCTGCTGCAGTTCGCCGTCGACGCGGTAGCGAATCCGCATTTCCGGACGGTGCGGCTCGAGGTGAATGTCGCTGGCCCCGGCATTGATGGCCCCCATCAGGATCGCCTTGACGAGCCGGATCACCGGGGCATCGTTGTCTTCGACGACCGCGACCTCGACTTCGGCGGTCAGGTCGGCCTGCCGCTCGTCGAGCTCGTGGATTTTCATGTCGATGATCGTTTGTCGGGCCGTGACGCGATCGTCGAACCCCCGGTCGAGCACCGCCTGCACGTCGGCGTCGAGCGCCACGAGCGGATGCACCTGGTAGCCGGTGATCAGCTCCGCTTCTGAAATCGCGGCAATGTCGTCCGGCGCCGTCATCGCCAGCGCCAGGCAGCCGTGTTGAATGTCGATCGGCGCCACATGGTGCTGCCGGGCAAAGTCCTCAGGCAGCAGCCTCACGACCTGCGGGTTGACCGCTTGCGGCACGATTTCCTGGAACGGCACCTCGAACTGCTCGGCCAAGGCCGAGCCCAGCTGCGGGATCGTGATCAAGCCGCGGCGCAGCAAGATCGTGCCCAGCATCCCGCGTTCGGAGCCCTGGCTGCGCAACGCGCTTTCCAGTTGCTCCTGCGTGATCTGGCCACGATCTACCAGGATGTCGCCGAGCCGTCCGGCCATGAGTGGTTTTCGGTCTTGTCGTACTGGGGGAGGGGCTAAGTAGCGGTGCAGCTATCTGCTCGTCGCGCTCAAGGGCTGCAGGCTCAGCAGACGCTCGACCTTGCGTTCGAGTGTCGTCGGGTCGAAGGGCACCACGAGAAAATCGCGGGCGCCCGCGGCATGCGCCTTTTGCACCAGTTCCAGATCGCAGTCGATCGAGAACACCAGGATCGGGATGTCCTTCGTCTGCGGATCGCTCGTCAGGCGGTTGACCAGGTCGAGCCCATCGGCGTCGGGCTGATGGCTGTCCATCAGGATGCCCCGCGGCAGCTGCTCGCGTGCTTGGACCAACAGCTCGCTGCCCGAGGCGACGCTCTGCACCTGGTAGCCGAGCAGTTCGAGGCGAAACGCCATCAACTCGGCCAGGAAGCCGTCTTCTTCGGCCAACAGGATGTGAGGCGCATGGCTACGCATGGCGGGGCGAGGGCAAGCGGGGCGGGCAAAGCGGGCAGCATGTGTCAGACCAAACCTAGCTTGCCGTCTGCGCCCCGGCCGTTCGTGGAGGAAGGCCCACGCCACGCGGCGCGGTTGCCAGGATCGAGCCGCCTGCGCAGGTGGCAGCGATTGTGTGGCCCCCGCATTCGCGCGCCTCGCGGCGCGGCCAACCCGCTTTGAGATAGAGTTTTTCGAGCCTGCAAGGCGGCCGATCCCGGAGCTTCGAACATGTACGCTCGAGTGCTGTTACTCACGTTGGCGATGCTCGCCGTGGCCTGCGCCGCGCAGGCCGATTCGACCACCGTCAGCACGCGCGTCAAGGCCTCGGCCGACGACGCGGGCCAGGACGGCTCGGGCAACGTCGTGTTGACCAATGGCTCGATCAGCCTCAGCTCGGGCACCTGGTGCGGCGTGCGATTCCAGAATCTCGCGATCCCGCAGGGGGCATACATCATTTCGGCGACGCTCACCGTCGTCGCTGCCAACTCGACGAGCGGCGCCAACCCCGCGACCGTCATCTATGGCGAGGACGAGGACAATGCCACGGCCTTCGCCGCCACGGCCAACAACATCAGCGGGCGCACGAAGACCAGCGCGACAGCGAGCTGGAAAATCACCAACTGGACCGCCGGCACAAGTTATCAGGCGCCCGACGTGCGGGCGCTCGTGCAAGAAATCGTCAACCGCCCGGGCTGGGCGAGCGGCAATAGCCTGGCGATTCTGCTGAATGCCACATCGGGGGCGTCTCGGCCGGCCGTGGCCTACGACGGCTCGAGCTCGCAAGCGGCGCTGTTGAGCGTCACCTACGTGGTGGTCACGAGGCCGGTGGCAAATCGCCTGCTGTTCGTGGTCACCAACAGCTCCAACCCGTCGAAGCAGGAAGATCTGCGGCAAGCCTTTTTTACCGACATCGGCTATACGGTCACGCTCCTCAAGGCGAGTGCGAACCAATCGTCCTACGATACCTACGCGGCTGCCAATGACGTGGCCTACATCTCGGAAGAGGTAAAGGCCTCGCAGATCCGCACCAAGCTCATACAGAAGCCCCTGGGCATCATCAACGAGATTCCGGCGCTGGCCGACGATTTTGGCATCGCGTCGACGAGTTCCGTCAGCAGCGGCAACACCGCGGTCACGGTGACGACCAATGAGCATTACGTGGTTGCGCCGTTCGCGGTCGGCGGTCTGACGATCTTGTCCGCATCGCAGGATTTGAGCTGGTTTTCCGGCACGCTGGCCCCCGATGCGATCGTCTTGGCGACGGTCGCTGGGCAGAGCTCGATCATCGCCGTCGAGGCCGGCGGCAAATTGAACGACGACACCCGAGCCGCCGGACGGCGCATCTTGTTGCCGTTTGGCGGCGGCACCTTCGACTTCGCGCAGCTCAACGCCGACGGCCTCGTGATGGTCAGCCGCGCCATGGCCTGGGCAGGTGGGCTGGTAGGCTGGTGGAAACTCGACGATGCCTCGGGAACCACGGCCACCGACTCGACCGTGAATCTTGCCCACGGCACGCTCTTCGATTTCGATTTCGGCGCCAATGGGACCACCGGACGCATCGACAGGGCCCTAGCCTTCAACGGCAAGTCGAACTACGTCAGCATTTCCAGCCAGGCCTGCTTCCAGGTCACTCAGGCGTTCTCCATCTCGGCCTGGATCAAGGTCAGTACCTGGGGCACGGGCGACGACGTCGACACCATCCTTCGCAAGGGCGATGATGGCCCCAACAATTGGCAACTCGCTGTCGAAGACGGCCACCTTGCGCTGGCCTTGGACGGCAAAGACGGTTCGAACACGGCCGGCAATACCTCGCTGACCGCCGGCCGGTGGACGTTTGTTGTTGGCACCTGGGACGGGTCCTATGTCCGGCTCTATGTCGACGCCGTGCTCGACAATACACCCGTCGCCCGCGCCGCGCCGATTTCGACCGATACGCGCGAGGTGTACCTCGGTGGCCACTCGAGTGGCGACCTGTCGGAAGGCCTGTTCGACGACGTGCGGTTCTACAATCACGCCTTGAGCCAGCTGGAAATCAACCAGCTCATGGGACACGGATCGCTGCCAGGCTTGCAGATCCTGAAATGGGTCGAAGTCCGGTGACGTGTGCCGAGCCATCGGCTGGCACAGGGATCGCAGCGCCAGGGTAGGCAGCGGGCATCGAGCGGGCGATGCTCCTGCCCGATCCACGGAATCGCCGGGGATATCAGTGCCCTTCCGCAAGGTTGCACGGGCGCCCTGCCCTGCACGGCGACTCGAGGCCCGCGCGATGCTAAACTGTGCCCAGTTCGCCGGAGATTTATTGCTCGAATCTCGTCTGGCATCCAACCGTCTCTCGAAATCCGGCCATGGAAGAACTGTCCAAGTCGACGGTGCTCGCAACGTTTGGCGAGTCGCACCCTTATCTCTCCGGCATGTTCGCGCCCGTCCGCCGAGAGATCACCGCGACCGAGCTGACGGTCGTGGGGGAGATTCCGCGCGACGTCTCGGGGATGTTCGTCCGCAACGGCAGCAATCCACAGTTTGCCCCCCCTGGGCGTTATCACTGGTTCGACGGCGACGGCATGCTGCACGGCGTCCACCTGGTCGACGGCCGGGCCACCTATCGTAACCGCTATGTGCGGACGCGCGGCTGGGTCGCCGAGTCCGAGGCGGGCCAGTCGCTCTACACCGGCATTATGGAACCGCCCACCGGCCGTACGCCTGACGGGCCGTTCAAAAACACGGCCAATACGGACGTCGTGTTCCATGCCGGGCGGCTACTGGCCCTGTGGTGGCTCGGCGGCGATGCACACCAGGCGCGCCTGCCCGACCTGGAAACCGTCGCCCGCTACAATTTCGACGGCCAGCTTCGCCGCGGAATCACGGCCCATCCCAAGGTCGATCCGCGCACCGGCGAAATGATGTTCTTCGACTACTCGCCGCGGCCGCCGTTCATGTATTACGGCGTCGTCGCCGCCACGGGCCAGATCGTCCATCAGGTGCCGATCAGCCTGCCGGGCGCCCGCTTGCAGCACGACATGGCGATCACCGAGCATTACTCGATCCTGTTCGATTTCCCCATGTTCTGGGACCCGCGGTTGCTTGCCCAAGGCAAGGCACGGGTCGTGTTCGATCCGCACATGCCCAGCCGCTTTGGCATTCTGCCGCGGCTTGGCGACGAGACGAGCCTGCGCTGGTTCGAAGCCCCGGCCTGCTACATGTACCACACGATCAACGCGTTCGAGGAAGGCGACGAAATCGTGTTGATCGGCTGTGCCATCGACAATCCGCTGCCTCCCAAGCGTAGTGCGGGCGCCACCCCGCGGCTGGATGTCATCGAGCTCGCACCTTACCTGACGCGTTGGCGATTCAATCTGGCGACGGGGACCTCACACGTCGAACGACTCGACGACGTGCCGACGGAATTCCCGCGGATGAACAACCAACAACTCGGCCGCCCGGCGCGATACAGCTACAACCCGCGCATCGCCCGGGCCGATACGCTCCAGTTCGACGGCCTGATCAAGTACGACCTGGCCACTGGCACCAGCCAGACCTTGAGCTATGGTCCCGGCCGCTTTGGCGGCGAAGCGGTGTTTGCCCCGCGCGCGAGCGGCCAGGCGGAGGACGACGGCTACTTGTTTACCTTCGTCTACGACGAGCAGAACGATCAGGCGGAACTTTGGATCATCGATGCCGCGCGATTCGAGGGCGAACCGGTCGCCCGAGTTGCGATTCCTCAGCGGGTTCCGATCGGCTACCACGCTTGCTGGGTGAGCGAGGCCGAAATCCGCGGGCAGCGGTTACCCGCGTAGGAGCCCCATGCTCGCGCTGTTTGTCGTCTTGCTGCTCGTGATTGTCGCGTTGATCGCAGGCGAACGCCTCTGGAGCCGTGGCCAGCGCCTTGCCACGCTCGACCGCGCGGCCTGGGCCGGCGTGCCGCTGCTCGCCGTTATTGCCCTGGCATCGATGGGTGTGTTCGTCCATTCGACGCCCTGGTGGGATTTCAACGGCGCGCGGCTGGCCCCGACGATCAGCATGTTTTACGGCTACCAGCCGTACAATCTGCCCGACGACGGGCCGGTGCTCTGCCCCCACTATCCGCCGCTTGCCATCCTGGTTTTCCTGCCGGCGGCGCTCAGCGGAAATCCAACCGTAGAGATACTGATTGCCTCGGTCTGCAGCGGCCTGGTCTTCTTTGCGCCGCTCGTATTGCTGGCCCGGCTGGTGCCCGCCCCGTGGACGCCCGAGCGACGATTGCTGTTTGCCGTCGCGTGCTTGTGCCTGGCGTACTACACGATCTGGCAAGTTGCGCTGCGCAGCGTGTCCTTCAACATTGCCCCCGACGGGGCCGCCATCGGGTTTGGCGTTGCCGCGACCGTGGCTTTCACCATCGCACGGCAGACCGGCCGGCGGAGATGGCTAGTGGCCACGGCACTGCTGGCGGCCATGGCCGTCTGGACCAAGCAGACGCTGGTGGTTGTGCCAGCGGTCCTGCCGCTGTGGGGATTCGCCGTGTTGCCGCGGCGCGAAGCCTGGCTGCTGGCCGCTTTGACCTGCGGTTTTTGCTGCGTACTGCTGGCCGTGTTTTCGCTCGCCTTCGGTTTCGATCGGATGTTCTTCAACGTCATCACGATCATGCGCGAGAGTCAGTGGATCGACGTCCACGCGCTGTATCGCGACTATTGGTACCCGTGGCGGTTCTTTTGGTGGATGTCGTTACCCTTGATCGCGGGGATCGTCGTCCAACGATTCGTGACCCGATCCTCAACGGCCAGCCCCTCTTCGCCGCGCAAGCTTGGGGCGCGGGTCGCCACCTGGTGGCTCGACGATCCTGCAGCCTTGTTCTTGTTGTTGGGCCTGATCCTGGTGCCAATGTGCCTGTTGGGTCGGCTGAAGATCGGCGGCGACGATCACCATTACGCCCCGACGCTCGTGTTCTTCGCCTATTTCGCCTTGGTGAGCACGATCGCTGGCGACGCCGGCCATCGCGCCTTGGAGCCCGACCTAGAAAAGCGCTTGCTCAGGTTTGCCACGGGGCTCTGCCTCGTGCTCGGGGCATGGAATGCCGTTTACGCGGCGCGTGGCGTGTGGCAGGCCCCGTCGGTCTTCGACAATCCGCAAGAAAACGCCTATCGCACCTTGCTGGCTCGCCCCCAAACCTATTACTTTCCCTGGCACCCGCTCGCGGCGCTCTTGGCCGAGGGCAAGCTTTATCACTTCTCCTACGGGCTGATGGACCGTCGCATCTCGGGGCATCCGATTACGCAAGAGCACTTCGATCGCTACTGCCCGCGGCGATTCAAGGCCATCGCGATCGTTCCCCAGCGAGCGCAGGATTCGCCGGGTGCTCAAGACTGGCAGAACTACCTGCCGCAATTCCGTTACGAGGACCGTGCGTACGGCATGGCAGGCTGGATGACCGTGACGGCCCACTAGCGGCCTGTGGCGATTTGCAGAGGAATGCCGCGCGTCGCCTTGACTCTTCAATGAGTTATCGCGGCAGATGGATGGCCAAGTTGCACGTCGACAATGTCGTGCAATTGGTGCGGTTCGTACTATCGGGCGCACCCCTCCCAGACGGCTACCGCGGGGACCAGGCCTGCCGCTCGGCCCGCGTCAAGTTGCCACGCCGCTCGCCTTTCGTTGGACCGGTGGGTGGATGGCATATACTGGGGGTGTCACCGCATCTGGGCCCCTGGTCGCGAGTCGACACATGGTGCGCAAACTATCGCTGGCCGCTGGCTTATTGGGCCTCCTCGCCGTCGGAGCCGCCACGTGGTGGTTTTCGCGCACGTCCGATCCTTACGAGGGCCTGGTCGCGCCCCTGGGCCAGCCGGTTACGGCCGATACCAACCTGCGCGACATCTACGGCAACGAGCGGACGATCGGCGATTTTGCCGGCAACAAGGCGGTGGTCGTGTGTTTTCTCAGCACCGGCTGCCCGCTGGTCAAGAAGCTGATGCCGGAACTCAAGCAGCTCGAAGCCGCGACAAGACCGCAGGGAGCCCAGTTTCTGGCCGTCTATCCGAACCAGGGCGAGACGATCAACGACATCGCCGCCCACGCTGCGGATTACGACGTTCCGTTCGCCGTGCTCAAGGACTACGGTCAGGGGCTCGCCGACGCGCTCGGGGCCAAACGCACGCCCGAGTTCTGCGTCCTCGACGCCAAAGGAGTCCTGGTCTACCGCGGCTGGCTCAGCGACCGGGTGCGGGTCAACGGCCTCAAGATCAAGGCCGATCGCAACGACCTGGCCGAAGCCATCGGCGAAGTACTTCACGGCAAAAAGGTCACCGTGCCGAAGACCGAGGCCGACGGCTGCCTGATCGACCGCGATGAACCGCGCGCAATCGATTTCCCCGTGACCTTCGCCGACCACGTGGCGCCCATCCTCCAGGAGCATTGCGAGGTATGCCACCGCGCAGGGAGCATGGGCCCTTTCAGCTTGTCGAACTATGACGACGCGCGCGACGTGGGCGCCATGATCAAGGAGGTGGCCGTTCAGCGCCGGATGCCGCCTTGGCACGCCGATGCCCGCTACGGCGTCTGGCAAAACGATCGGCGGTTGACCGAGGAACAGATCACGCTGTTGGCGGCCTGGTTCGACGCAGGCATGCCTTCGGGCGACCTGAGCCAATTCCAGCCGAAGCACTGGTCGTCGGAATGGGCCTTCGAAGATCCGGACTTCGTCGTCGAAGCCGAAAAAGGCTTCGACGTGCCCGCGGACGGGGTCGTCCCCTATCAATACATCTGGGCTCCCCAGGAAGTGTCCGACGCGATCTTCACCCGCCAGCGCTGGCTCGTGGCGGGCGACGTCAAGCCGGGCGTCCCGCAAGTGGTCCATCATCTGATGGTCTATGCGGTCGATCCGGGAGCGCCGGGACCACAAGAAACCTACGACGGCTGCCGATCGATCGGTTCTTACGTGCCGGGGACCAGCGCTCTGGTGCTGCCGCCCGAGACCGCGATGCGCGTCAACCGCGGTTCGCGCATCTGCTTCGAGATGCACTACACGCCCTACGGCAAGCCGGCCTACGATCAACCGAAGGTCGCGCTCAAGTTTCGCGACACGCCGCCGGAACACGAACTGCAGATCGCCGTGCTACACACAAGGCAGATCGCCGTACCGGCCCAGGCCGAGCATTACGAAATGCACCTCGCGGCCGCGGCACCCTACGACAGTCGCATGTTGGCCCTGATGCCGCACCTGCACATGCGCGGCAAGTCGTTCAAGTTCGAGCTCGAATATCCGCCCCGGGACGGCGAAGTCTTGCCGCATCGCGAGATCCTGCTCAACGTTCCGCGGATCGACTACTTCTGGCAAACCATCTATTGGTTCAAGGACCCGCCGTTCATTCCGCAACGGGCGGCGATCCGATGCACCGCTCACTGGGACAACTCCTCATCGCTGGCCAACAACCCTGACCCCAACACCACCGTCCGCTGGGGACCGCAATCGACCGACGAAATGTTCGTCGCGTGGCTGTTTTTCGTGCGCAATCTGTCAGGATCGGACCTGTCAGCCTCGCCCTCCGAACCTACCGCAGCCGTTTCCTTGCAATTGCCGCCGAGCCGGGCTAACTAAGAGCCTGGGAGTTGGGTATCTCGGGGTCGCATCGGGCTGCTTATGTTGGGCAATCGAAGGTCCGCCGCGCGCGCTGTAGGAAAGCGGTTCGCATGGTTTGTGGCGTGCGCCGGCCTCGCACTGCTGATCGATCCTGCTCCCGCGGCGGCGCAAATGTCGATCGGCTCGACGACCGGCGTGTTGCCGCCGAACATGCCCACCACTTCGCTGATCCTAGGCGACGACCTGGCCAATCTTCAGGCGCAGTGGGTTACGCCGGTCAACTCGCAACAGCTCAGTTGGCGTAACAGCGCCAACAGCCGCGCCAGCCAGAACACCAGCGGCGCCGTGCCGGTCGATTTCGGCGTCGCCACGAACGACGCCAGTATCGCGCAGGCCGCAGGCTTGCGCTTTGCCATGACCGGCAATGTGGCCGACTTGAACAAGGCCGTCGGTGCCTTGTCGCTGGCCGACGTTCCCGGTGGCACGTTCATCACCCGCCCCGAGGTTCTCACCAGCTACCTGGCCGCCTACGACTTCATCCGCGGCGCGTCGAACGTCCAGTTACCGCAAGCCACGCGGGACACGATCGAGGCCCGGCTCCTGTCGCTCTCGCAAAGCCTCGACTATGGCAATCAGACCTATAGCAACGCCCGCGCCAAGATCGGGGCGACTCGCGCCCTGGCCGGGGTGCTACTGCGCGACCAGGACCAACTCGACACGGGCCTGGCCGACTTGCAGGGCCACTTCGACTACAGCACCACGGATGACGGCTGGTTCACCGACAGCCAGGGACACTACCTCAACTACACGCTCCGGCACTGGGGTTACTTTCTGCGGGCCTACGAGCAGGGCTCAGGCGTCGATCTATACGAGAACCTGCGCCCGTACGTCGACATGTCGCTGGGGCTGCGGCTGCCCGATGGCACGGTGCCGAACGTGTCGAACGGTTTGAACGAGCCGATCGCGTTGCACTTTTTTTCGCAGGACAGCGATCCGACGACCGCGGCCAATATTCTCTGGAACACGTCCGAGGTCGGCCCCAGCCCCTATTCGTTCGACCAGACGGCGATCGAGAACAACGACTGGACGAACACGACCGACTTTGCCTTGACCGATTTCAGCGCCGTTGCTCCGCAAGCGCCGACGCGTTCGCCGACCTATTTCGCACCAGGGCAAAGTGCGGTTTCGGTGTTTCGCGAGGACTGGGGCGCCACGAGCGACTATTTGCTGCTGTCGCCCGGCGTCGATAGCCCCGCGTTTCATCTTTACAGCGACGATCCACCCATCGACGCCTACGTGCCCGCGTTCCACAGCCACAACGATACGGGCGAGATTCTCGTCGCCTCGCAGGGTAAGTACATTCTCGTGGCGCCCGGCTACGACCGCGACGACCTGACCAATTCGCCGCCGAATTTTGGTCCTCGCGACCCGACCTGGCACAACGTCGTGCTGGTCGACGGAACGCTGGGCGGCACCGACTTCGGGCGGAGAATGCGTCCGGAGGACTTCGTGCGCACCAACCGGCTCGACAGCACCGAGTTTGGCACGTTCCACGGCGTCAGCGATTTCTCCACGCTGCAAATGAACTATGGCGGAGTCGCGGTGACGCGCAGCGTCGCGGCGCCTCACGAAGACTATTACGTCGTGGCCGACCGTATGGACGGCAACGCGGCACACACCTATGCCTTCAACCTGGTTGGCCGCGGAGTTCGCACGGTCCTTACCAACACGCCCGACTACAAGCAGGTGCGCTGGGAGTATCAGGGGGCCCAGGTCATTGAGAACCTGATCGCCTCGCAGTCGATGACGTTTTCGGCCGGCAACCTCTGGATGCACGACACGTTCGACAATTTCCAGCAGACCTATCGCATGCGCGGCACCATGACCGGCGCTACCGACGGGCTGTTTCTGAGCGTAATCGAGACGGGACCGATCGGCCCGGCACATCTGTACATCACCAAGTTGTCGAATGATTCGCAATGGCTGGCGATGCGCGTGGCGCATGACACCGCCGGCTGGACCGACTACATCCTCTCGCAGCACAGCCTGCAAAGCCGCACGGCCGGTGCCCTCTCGAGCGATGCCCGTTACGCCTACATCCGCCAACAGGGCCTGGAGCTGACCGGGCTGATGATGGCCGAAGGCACGCAACTCGGCTATCTGGGCGATACGGTGCTCGAGTTATCGAACCCGGCCACGCTTTCGCTGCGCATGCTGATCGACCAGATCCTCGGGACCGTTTCGGACGATGGCCTCGTGCCGGGCACCGAGCTGCGCATCTTCGATCGCGGTACGATTGCCTGGGCCACGCTCGACGGCGTCTTTCTGCCGGTGCACAACGGCCTCGATTTCGGCGGCGTGTTTCTGCCCCACGGCGGAGAACTGGTCATTCAGTTTGGCGTGGTGCCCGAACCGAGCTCGTGTGTCCTGGCCGCGATCGGTGTCGCCGGCGCGGGCTTGTTCGTACGGCGGAAGCAGGCCCGCCGGCGCGGCTAACGGCCCGGCGGTCCCGCGGGCGATTGCAACGCCTCGTCGATCGCGCGGCGCATGAGGGATTCGGCCCCCGGAGCCACCCAGCACCAATCGTGCAAGTTCGTATCGTGCTCCTCCCAGGCACGCTCGGTCGGGATATAGCCCGTTGCCGATTCGCCGTACCCGATGGCGACCACAAACTTATCGGGGCAAGCCTGCTGCGCGTACAGCTGATATTCGACATACGACTCGCCCGGCAATAGCAGCAGCGCCGCCTGGCCCAGATCGATAACAGGGACATCGATGTTCAAGCCGGCCTCGCAGCGGCGGCGCCAACTGAGCCCCATGGCCGCCAGGCATTGATCGAAGGACCGCGCTTCCGGTCGCAGGCGCGCTTCGAGCTCGGCTGGGCTGAAGCCCGCCGATGCGCGCGGCGCCAGCCGCAACTTTGCCGCGCGGAACGCGATGCGCTCAAGCGGCTGCCGGCGCGTGGCTTCATCTGCCGCAACCATGGCCCGGTAGATTCGCTCGGCGAGCCGCGGGCGATTCTCAGGCGATCCGTCGTTGTATTTGCCGGCCGTTACGTTGCCGCTGCATCCGCTGAGATAGATGCGAAACGTCTCGGGGATGTCCTCCTGGCGCCGCCGGCGGGCAAGGCCGACAAAGTCGCTCGACACGCCGCCTTTGCCGTAATAGCTCATCGGGTGCGTGGCAAAATGACTGATCGCGGCGAGACACAAGTCACCATCCCAGAACGAAACCGTCTTGAGCCAGGGATCGACGGTGCCCGGCTCGCCCGCATGCGCCTCGGGATCGCGCGAGGCGCTGGTCCGATCGAACCGCAGGTTGCCTTGCGAGTCGTGGTAGCGCCGGTTCGACGCGACCTCGCTGACTTCCGCCTGCCCGGTGCCGTAATGGGTCACTCGGCGCCGACGCTCGAGCGCGACCTTGAGTTCCGTTGCCACCCGCTTGACCGTCTGTTCGTGAAACTCGATATCGCAAACGCTCCCTTGCAATCCGTGTTCCTTGAGCAATTGCTCCGCCACGAGATCGACGACCGGGGCATCGTGCTGGTGCAGGCATGACACCAGGACGCGCAGGGGGGTCGTGCCTGCGGCATCAGCGAGCGCCGCGCGCCAATGTTCGTACGCCTCGTTGCGTATCTCGCACCAATCGACTCCGCAGATCACCAGCGGCTCGAGACCGCGCCCGCCGAGCACCACACCCCGGGCCAGCAACGGATCGTCAATGCGGACCGCTGGCGAAATCCCGCCACCCATGCACGGATGGCCCAGAGGAATCGTCACGTCGACGGAAAAGGTCGCCAGCCAAAAGTCGGGCGGCGTCTCCGCGGCGCGCGAGGTCTCGACCAGCAACAGGAACGGCACACAGAGCCAGAGTGCAACTCGCATGACCGCCCAGTCTAGGCGGGCGCCGGCCGCAGGTGAAACCGGCGGACACGAAATCTGCGCCAGGCGCAGTCATTGAGCCCCATCGGCATCCGGAACCGTCGTCCCGGAGCCGATGAGGCTCGCTGACTCATCCCACCCTCCCATGAAGGTACGCACTCAATCCCACATGCTCGGCCCACTCAGGCAATCACGCCCGCGTTGCGGCCGGCTTGTTCGATGCATCGCAGCGCCTCGACCAGTTGCTCACGGGTATGGTTCGCCGTGAGGCTGATTCGCAGCCGCTCGCTGCCGTGCGGTACCGCGGGAAACGGTACCGAGTTGACGCAGATATTGTTGCGATGTAGTTCCAAGGTCATTTGCCGCAGCCCATGCATGGTCCCCACGATCACCGGAATGATCGGGCTGGGTGCGTCGTTGAGCTTGAAACCCATCCGCTTCAGTTCGTTCCACATGAAGGTGCAGTTGTCCCACAGTTTTTCGCAGCGTTCCGGCTCCTCGCGGATCACGTCGAGCGCGGCACTCGCTGCGGCCAACACCATGGGGCTGGGGGCCGTCGAGAACATCGCCGAGCGGGCGAAGTAGCGGAGGTAAGCAATCAGATCGGCCCGGCCGGCCACGAAGCCGCCACAGGCGCCAATCGCCTTGCTGAGCGTGCCGATGTGCAGATCGATTTGGCCTTCCAGCCCGAAGTGGGCCGCCGCGCCGCGACCGTCGGGGCCGAGCACACCCGTCGAGTGGGCCTCATCGACCAGCAGCATCGCGCCATGCCGGCGGCAAACCGCCACGAGCTTGTCGAGCGGGGCAATGTCGCCGTCCATGCTGTAGATGCCTTCGACCGCGACCAGCTTGGTCCCGGTGCCCGGGCAGCGCGACAACACCCGGTCGAGGTGCTCGGCATCGTTGTGCTTGAAGACCTTGATCTGCGCCCCGGACAGCTTGGCACCGTCCACCATGCTCGCATGGGCCAGGCGATCGAGGATCACGACGTCGTTCTTGCCGACGCAGGCCGAGATCACGCCCACGTTCGCGCCAAAGCCGCTCGAGAAGACACAGGCGTCCTCGGTGCCCTTGAACTCGGCCAACTTGCGCTCCAGCTCGCGGGTCACGGGGAAGGTTCCGACCAAGAGCGGCGAGCTGCCCGCGCCGACACCGTACTGGGCCGCGGCGGCCTGTGCCGCAGCGATCACCTTTGGATGCGTGGCCAGGCCCAGGTAGTTGTTCGAGGCCAGGACGATCATCTGCCGAGTGCCTTCCTCTCGCGGATAATGCACCTGGGCTTCTGCGTCCGAAGGCTCTAACAGCATGCGGCGATAGAGGTTATGGCCACGAGACTCATATTCTTCCAAAGCGGCACTGAAGAACGCCGCGGCGGTCCGAACGTCCATGCCGCTGTCGCGAGCGCGGAGGATGTCGACCAGCGAAGTCTCGTCGTTCAGCTCCAGGCCCGGAGTCGCGGTCAGTTCGCGGTTCATCGTAATCATGGTCAAGTGCCTTCCAGTCAGAGATTTGCGTCGTTTTTTGGGATGCGAGGCGGGTGGGATTCGTTTCGCCTCTGACAGCAGGGCGTAAGGCCGATCCGTTTGTTACAAGCCGGGCCAGAACCGGTCTTTTCGTTTGCCGCAGCCAGCAATCGGTCGATCGAGTGCAAGCAAGCGCCACAATGAATGTCGATGTAACGACTGCACGGCGATGGGCGCTAGGTGGTGGAGAGCAATTCCGCGTTTCCGCTTGCGCGGATTGCAAATTTGCCCCACCAGACCCCCAGGGCCCCGCCATGATTCGCCCCAGAACAATGACCGAAGGTCTCTACAGAAAAGACGTTACTGAAAACCGCATCGGTTGGAATTGCACCCAACTCCAAATCGAGTTCAAGGATAGAATGCCGATGCTGCAGACCATTCCGTGCGAAGACGCTCGTGAGACCATCCGCGTCTTCGACCCGCTCTCGGGTGGTCCGTCAACAACCCCAGGCGGAGCGGCAAGCATGAGTTCTGCAAGGGACCCACGGTCGAACGGCGGCGGGATGCCACCGGTCGAGCTCTTCCCGGTCCGCACGCGGCGCGATCGGGCCGCCTTCATCGATTTGCCTTGGGCGATCTACCGCGACGACCCGCAATGGGTACCCCCGCTCAAATACGAAGTCTCTCAATTCATCTCGCGCAAACACCATCCGTTTTACGCGCACGGCGAAGCCGAGATCTTTCTCGCCCGCCGTGCGGGCGTGCCCGTCGGCCGGATCCTGGTGAGCGATGACCCGCGCTACAACGAACAGCACGGCACCAATTTGGGGTGCTTTGGGATGTTCGAGTGCATCGACGACGTGCACGTCGCGCGTGCGCTCATCGAGCAGGCGACCAACTGGCTCCGAGCGCGCGGCCGCACTGCAGTCATGGGGCCCATCGACTACTCGACCAACTATCCGTGTGGCTTGCTCATCGAAGGCTTCTCGACGCCGCCCCGGGTAATGATGAACCACCATCGTCCGTACTATGCAGCGTTGCTCGAGGCGTGTGGATTGTCGAAGGCCAAGGACACGTTCGCCTGGTGGTTCGAAGATCCGCACGACATGGTTGCGGCCTGGCGTGAAAAGGCGCAGAAGATCACTGCCCGCTTTGGCGTGACCGTACGCAACATTCGGATGAATGATTTCGACAACGAGATGGCCCGCTGCAAGCAGCTTTATAACGAGGCCTGGTCGACCGCCTGGGGCTTCGTGAAGATGACCGACGTGGAATTCGAGCATCTCGGCAAATCGCTCAAGCTCATCGCCGTGCCCGAGATGGTCAAGATCGCCGAAGTCGAAGGCCGACCGGTCGGTATTACGATCACGTTGCCCGACATCAACGAGGCGATCCGCCCGCTCAACGGCCGGCTGACCAATTGGGGACTGCCGATCAACCTCGTGCGGTTCCTGTGGAATCAACGGAAGATCAAGGCCGGCCGCCTCTGCGTGCTGGGCGTGCTCGAGGGTTTTCGCCGCCGCGGCGTGCCCGAGATGATGATTCTCGACACGCTCGACTACGGCAAGAACCAACTCAAGTACACCGGCGCGGAGCTAGGCTGGACGCTCGAGGACAACGACCTGATCAACCGGCTGATCGAGCGCACCGGCGCGCAGAAATACAAGCGCTACCGCATCTTTGAGGCGTCCTGGGCGTAGCTTCCGGCGGCACTCGCCCGCGCCTGCCGGCGCAGACGCGATGCGCTAATCGTCGACTTCCATCATCGGCAGTCGCTGCTTGAGCCGGTCGAGACCCGCCTGCGTCACGCCGGTGCGTTTGACGATCAGGCGCTCGAGCGTGGCGATGGCTGCCAGCCGCTCGATCCCGGCGTCGGTGATCTTCGTCCCGCTCAGGTCGAGGTAGTGCAGGTTTGGAAACTCGGCGAGCGCCGAGAGCGCGTCGTCCGTCAATCGGCAGCCGGCCAGCGAAAGCACCGTCAGTTGGTCCAGCGCGCGAAGCTGCGCGAGGCCTGCATCGGTAATCTTCGTCTGGTCCAAACGCAGATGTTTCAGATTGCGCAGCCGCGCGATGGCGGCCAGGCCCTCGTCGTCAACCTGCGTGCGATTCAACGATAGTTCGTTCAAGGGAGCGTTGGCGGCAAACCCAGCGAACCCTGCCCCGGTGATCTTGTCGCCGTCGAGCGTGAGCGATTCGAGCACGCGCAGGCGACTCAAGGCGTTGACCCCCTGGTCCGTCATCTGGGTGCGTGCCAGCCACAAGGTCCGCACGGTTTGCAGTTGGGTGATTGCAGCCGCGCCGCCGTCATCGACGGGCGAATCATCGAGCACCAGATGGCTCAGCTTGCGATCGACGGGCCAGAACCTGAAGCCCCGGCCGTTCACCTTAGTCCCCACGAGACTAAGGTAGGCCAGCTCGCGGAGCGACTCGAGCCGGGCGACCGTCGCATCGCTGACATCGTGCGATCTGTCGAGACGCAGATCGGCAAGCAATTTCCAACTGGCGAGCACGTCGGCCGACCGATCGGTCAACCGGCATTGGTTCAGCCAGGCCGTTTGTGGCGCGCATGCCGGAGCGATCATGGTCAATTGCGCGTCGGTCAACTCCGAATCTGTGACCATGACGATCTTGAAATGGCCCTGGTCGATGCGGCCCAGGCTGCGACACGTCTCGTCAGAAAGCTGCCCGAAAGCCATCAACTGGGGCGAGATGGGTCCTCCATAGAGCCCTGCGATCCGCCCAAGCCTGGCCCGAAGACCAGTCACAGGGCCGCTCAACTTCAGGTGAATGCCGGCCGCGTCGAGTGCACGCAGCGCCTGGTCGCGCTGCCGCAGCAAATTGAGCTCACGACCCAATACGACGGCCACCAACGTCGTGACGCCCAAGAGCGTTCGCAGGCTGAACTGTCGCCAACGTTTTCGCCCGGGTGGCAGATCCGGTGCCGGGGAGTTTGCCGGAGTGTTCATCGGCCAACTGGCAGTTCGGCAAAGACCGCGTTAACCTTGGGGCCACCATCGACCACCCAACAGCATTCGAGAGCCGCCATGCGCCGCATTCGCATCCTCATCAGCCTGTCCTTGGTCCTGATCGTCGCGCCGCTGGCGCCCGCGCCGGGCGCCGAGGATGTGAAAGCCATTCCCGGCGTCGGACCCGTTGGCCCGATGTCCGTCGTTCACGAGGGATTCAAATTTCTCGAAGGGCCCGCCGCCGACGCCACGGGCGCATTGTACTTCACCGACGTCTTCAACCGGCAAGTCTACAAGGCGAACCCAGGCGGCCAGGCCGAGTCGGTTCTGGCCGCGCGCGTCGCCGGCTTGATGTTTGGGCCCGATGGCAGGGTCTACATGACGGCGGGCGGGATCTCGGCACTGGACCTGAACACCAAGGAAGTCACCCCGTTGGTGAACACCTACAACGGGAAGCCTTTCAACGGTCCCAACGACCTGGTGGTCGACCGCGCGGGCGGCATCTATTTCACCGACCCCAAGGTGCTCAGCGGCTCGCAAGACGCATCGGCCGTGTATTACCTGCCGGCCGGCGCCACCGAGGCGATTCGCGTGGCGAAAAACCTGCTGTTTCCCAACGGCCTGATCCTCACGCCCGACGAACAGACGCTGCTCGTGGCCCAATACTCGTCGCCCGAGGTGCTCGCATTCGCCGTGGCGGCGCCCGGCAAGCTGGGCGAATCGCGCGTGCATTGCCAGATTGAGCCCAACGCCGAGACCAAGAAACGAGCCGGCGGCGATGGCGTAACGATTGATTCGGCTGGCAATCTGTACGTTGCCGCACCAGGGACCAGATCGATCCAGGTGTTCGGGTCCGACGGCAAGTTCCTGGGTCAACTTCCGGTTGATGGCAAAGTACCCACCAACTGCACGTTCGCCGGCGCCGACCTGAAGATGCTGTACATCACCACGACGACGGCCCTGCTGGCCTACCCGATGCAGATCCAAGGTCACCGCTGCGGCACGGGCAAATAGGATCGCAAGGGTGCACTTCCCGCGACGTCTAACGCCCGCTCTTCCCCGGTAACAAATCTCGCAAAGCATCCTCCAAGCGGCTGAATTGAAACCGGAAGCCTTCGTCTTGCAGGCGTTTGGAGATGAGGTAGCGCCCGTACAGGGCCAATTCTGGATCGGTGCGCAACACGTAGGTGGCCCCCAAGCGGACCAGCCAAGCGGGCGCGGGCAGACCGATCGGCATGCCGACAACACGCCGCAAAGTCCGCATGAATTCGCGCTGCGAGACAGGATGTGGCGCGGTTGCGATGTACGCACCACCCATGTTCGCATCGGTCAGGGCGCGCTCAAACAGCCGATTCAGATCGGTTTCATGAATCCAGCTCATGCCTTGCGTTCCCTGACCGACCGTTCCCCCAAGGCCGAATCTGACGAGCATCAGCAGACGAGCCAGCGCTCCACCTCCTGCGCCCCGGTTTCTGCCAATCACAAAGCTCGGGCGCAGAATTACTTTGCGCTGCGCGGGCAACACGCTGCGCTCGAACTCGTCTTCCCAGGCGCGCCCGATGATCGGGGCGAAGCCATAGCCGAACGGTGAATCTTCTGTGCAATGGACCAAAGGTGGGTCGCCGTAGATATGCGCGGTGCTCATTTGAACCCACACCGCGGGTGGCACAGCCAGCGACCGCATCGCGAGCCCTAACGCGCGCGTGGATTCTGTACGAGAACGAAGGATTTCGTCTTGGTGATCGGGCGTCTTGATACAGTCAACGCTCCGACCTACCAGATTGACTAAGGCGCTGGCACCGTCCAGCGTGCGTTGCCAATCCCCTGGCTGCCGTGCATCCCAGGCCACGTGCGTCCACGGCCCGTCGCCCCGGGGCGCATGGCGAGAGAGTATGACAACGTGCCAATCCCGACTCGCGAGATATGCCGCCAGCGACAATCCGAGAAACCCGCTTCCCCCGGCGATGACAACGCGTTGCCTCTCCGCTGAAATCGACATGCTGTGCCCTGACAGGCCAAGTCGCCCGGATGTACCGCTGTACTGTAGTGGTCAATTCAACCCGTCGTTACCCGGTCGAGCCAGGTCAGGTTTTCACACCCTGTGTGGGCGGCGGTCGCTACGGCTAGGACGACGTGTACCCGCATGAGCATTCCTGTGGATTTGCCGAATCCCACGACCCATTGTTGACGGCCCGGCGGGCGCCGGCTAGTTTCTGAGGCTTCCGACGGCGCGGGCTGGAGCCGTTCGGAGCCGTCCGGGGGAAGTGGCGTCTCGTTGTCTGCTGCGTCGAGGGTTGCGGCGTTGGCCTTGCAGGTTCTCAAGTCGAAGCTCGACACCGGTTCGGCCCCCTACCAGGCCAACTGCGACGGCCTGCAGGCCAAATTGGCCGAACTGGAAAAGCTGCTCGCGATGGGCCGCGCCGGGGGCGGCGAGAAATACTCTTCGCGTCACAAGGCCCGTGGCAAGCTTCTGGCCCGCGAGCGGATCGAGCTGATGCTCGACCGCGATTCGCCGTTTCTCGAGCTGTCGCCGTTTGCGGCGGCCGGATCGAACTTTCATGTCGGCGCCTCGGGCGTCGGCGGCATCGGCACCGTCTGCGGCGTCGAGTGCATGCTTTCGGCCAACGATCCCACGGTCAAAGGCGGCTCGGTCAATCCCTACACGCTCAAGAAATCGCTCCGCGGCCTGGAGATCTGCCAGCGCAACCGGCTGCCGCTGATTTTCATGGTCGAGTCGGGCGGCGCCGATCTGCCGACGCAGTCGGAGATTTTTGTACCCGGGGGCGCCGTCTTTCGCGCGCTCACCCAGCTTTCCGCCTCGGGCGTGCCGACCATCGCGATGGTCTTCGGCAACTCGACGGCCGGCGGTGCGTATAACCCGGCGATGTGCGATCACGGCATCTTCGTCAAAGGTCAGGCCAAGGTGTTTCTCGGCGGCCCGCCGCTGGTCAAGATGGCCACGGGCGAAGAGTCGGACGACGAGGAGCTTGGGGGCGCAGATCTACATGCCCGCATCTCGGGCCTGGCCGAGGACCTTGCGCAAGATGAGCTCGACTGTCTGCGATTAGGACGTAAGGCGGTCGCCAATCTCAATTGGCGCAAATTGGGCGCCGCGCCCCAGTCGCCCGTTGAAGAACCGCTTTACGACCCCGAAGAATTGCTCGGGCTGGCACCGGCCGATCTGAAACAACCGGTCGACATGCGGGAAATCATCGCCCGCATCGTCGATGGCTCGAAGTTCGACGAGTTCAAGCCGCTGTACGGCACGAGCCTGCTGACCGGCTGGGCCCGGCTGCACGGTTTCCCGATCGGAATTCTCGCCAATCAGCAAGGCATTCTGTTTTCCGAGGAGTCGCAGAAGGCGGCGCAGTTCATTCAATTGGCCAACCGTTATGACACGCCGCTGATCTTTATCCAGAACGTCACTGGCTTCATGGTCGGCAAGCGCTACGAGCAAGGCGGGATCATCAAGCACGGGGCCATGATGATCAACGCTGTTTCGAACAGCGAAGTTCCGCACATCACGCTCCAGATCGGCGCTTCGTACGGCGCCGGAAACTATGGCATGTGCGGCCGGGCGTACAATCCGCGGTTCCTGTTCGTCTGGCCGAACAGCAAGACGGCCGTGATGGGACCCCAACAGTTGGCCGGCGTCATGTCGCTTGTATCGCGGGCAGCCGCCGCGGCGTCCAACAAGCCCTTCGACGAAGAGGCCGACGCCCAGCAGCGGGCCTTTGTCGAAGCGATGATCGAAAGCGAATCGCTGGCCTTGTTCAACAGCGCCAAGCTGTACGACGACGGCATCATCGATCCCCGCGACAGCCGCACGGTGCTCGGCATGGCCTTGTCGGCTTGCCATTCGGCCGAAGTCCGGGGCACGCGCAATTTCGGGGTCTTTCGCCTGTAGCCATGAGCCGTGCCCACATCGACAAAGTGCTGATCGCAAACCGCGGCGAGATTGCCCGCCGGATTCAGCGCACGTGCCGCGCGATGGGCATCTCGACCGTGGCCGTATTCTCCGAACCCGACCGCCGATCGCTGTTCGTGGCCGAGGCCGACGAGGCCGTCGCGCTGGGCGGTTCGACGCCGGCCGAATCGTACCTGCGGGTCGACGCCCTGATTGATGCCGCTCGCCGGAGCGAGGCCGACGCCATTCATCCCGGCTACGGCTTCCTGGCCGAAAATGCCGAGTTCGCCCGGGCCGTGATCGAAGCGGGGTTGATCTTCATCGGTCCCTCGCCCGAGGCTATCGCGGCGATGGGTTCGAAGATCGAGGCCAAGCGGCGGATGCAGGCCGCCGGCGTACCGATTCTGGGGAGCGTCGACGCCGGGGCGCGCTCGGCGCAGCAATTGCTCGCCGAGGCGGAAAAGCTCGGCTATCCCCTGCTCGTCAAGGCCTCGGCCGGCGGCGGTGGGCGCGGCATGCGGATCGTCTCGCGCGCCGAAGACTTCCCCGCGGCGCTCGAGGCCGCCCGGCTCGAGGCCAAGAACGCCTTTGGCGACGACGCGGTGTTTCTCGAGCCCTACGTCGAATCGTCGCGTCACGTCGAAATTCAAATTTTCGGCGATCAGCACGGCAACGTGATCTCGCTGTTCGAACGCGAGTGCTCGATTCAGCGGCGCCATCAAAAGATCATCGAAGAATCGCCTTCGCCAGCGGTCGACGAGGCGCTGCGCCGCACGATGGGCGAAGCCGCCGTGCAGGCCGGCCGGGCAATCAAGTACGTCGGCGCCGGCACTGTCGAGTTCCTGCTCACCCCCCAGGGCAAGTTCTACTTCCTCGAAGTCAACACCCGGCTGCAGGTCGAGCATCCCGTGACGGAAATGATCACGGGGCTCGATCTGGTGCGGTTGCAGATTCTTGCCGCCCGCGGCGAACCGCTCCCACCCGAGGCCACCGGCGCCCAGATCCAGGGCCACGCGATCGAGGTGCGGCTCTGTGCCGAAGATCCGCGCAATATCTTCCTTCCGGTCACCGGACGGCTGCAGCGATTCCAGATCGAGCCGGCTGCCGACGTGCGGGTCGAAACCGGCGTGGCCGACGGTGCCGAGGTCAGCCCGTTTTACGATTCGATGCTGGCCAAGGTGATCGTCCACGCGCCCACGCGCGCCGATGCCGCCCGCCGCCTCGCGTCGGTGCTAGCCCGCGCGCAACTCCACGGCCTGCGCACCAACCGCGAATTGCTCGTGCGCACGCTGCAGCACAACGAGTTCCTCGCCGGGCAGACCGACACCCACTTCCTGCTGCGTCATCCGCCGGCCGAATTGGGCCGCCCGTTGTCCGATGCCCGGACCGAACACCTGCACGCCGCGGCCGCCGCGCTGGCCGCACAAGCCGAGCGCCGAGCCGCAGCGCCGACCCTCGGCAGCATCCCCTCGGGCTGGCGCAACAACCCCTCGCAACTGCAAGAAACTCGCTATCGCGGCGAGTCCGGCGAAATTGTCGTGGGCTACGAGTTCCGGCGCGGGCGGTTGCGCCTGATGGTCGCGGGCGAAGAGCTACCGGCGCCTCGGCTGGGCCACTGCACGGCCACGCAGGTCACCCTCGAAATCGACGGCATCCAGCGCACCTACGCCGTCCACCGCGTCGGCATGGTATCGTACGTCGATAGCCCGCTGGGCGCGACCGAGCTGGTCGAGCTGCCGCGCTACCCCGAGCCGGGCGAAGAGGTCATCGCCGGGTCGCTCGTGGCGCCCCTGCCGGGACTGGTGGCCGAGGTGAAAGTGGCCGTGGACCAGCTCGTCGCCAGTGGTGAAACATTGCTGGTGATCGAGTCGATGAAAATGCTCCACCCCATCACGGCGCCCGCCGCCGGCCGGGTGGTCGAGGTCCGCGTTACCGCCAAGGCGCAGGTCGACGCCGGCGCCGTGCTCGTGGTGATCGACGAACAGGCCGAAACCTGAGCGTCGCCCCTGCCGCCGGGGAGCGCCGATTCGTTCACAGGGCGAATTTTGTCTGAGGTGATTTTGCCATGGCCGACGTTTGTCGCATTGCCAATTGTTCCGGGTTCTACGGCGACCGCCTGGCCGCGGCCAAGGAAATGCTCACCGGCGGTCCAATCGATTTCTTGACCGGCGACTATCTGGCCGAGCTGACGATGCTCATCCTCTGGAAGTCGCGGCTCAAGGATTCCTCGCGCGGCTACGCCACGACGTTTCTCAAGCAGATGGAAGAGTGCCTCGGCCTGGCCGTCGAACGCGGCGTTAAGGTCGTCACCGACGCCGGTGGCTTGAATCCCGCGGGGCTGGCCGCCGAGCTGCGCAAGCTGGCCGATAAGCTCGGCATCAAGGTCAACATCGCTCACATCGAAGGCGACGATCTGCTGCCCCGGCTCGACGAGCTGCAAAAGACCGGGCTCCCCTTGCGACATCTCGACACCGGACAGCCACTCGCGCAGTTGCAGGCCGCGCCGCTGTCGGCCAACGCCTATCTCGGCGCCTGGGGCATCGTCGACGCGCTCGACCGCGGCGCACAGATCGTGGTTTGCCCGCGCGTGACCGATGCCTCGCTGGTCGTCGGTCCGGCGGCCTGGCGATTCGGCTGGAAACGCGACGACTGGGACCGCCTGGCCGGCGCCGTCGCTGTGGGGCACGTGATTGAATGCGGCGCCCAGTGCACCGGCGGCAATTACGCCTTTTTCCAGGAAGTGCCCGGCCTCGAACATCCTGGCTTCCCGCTGGTCGAAATGCACGCGGACGGCAGCGGCGTGATCACCAAGCACCCGGGCACCGGCGGCTTGGTCTCGGTGGGCACGGTCACGGCACAGCTGCTGTACGAAATCGACGGCCCGCGCTATTTCAATCCCGACGTCGTCGCGCGCTTCGACACGATCCAGCTCGAGCAGCAAGGGCCCGACCGCGTGCTGCTCTCGGGCGTGCGAGGCGAACCGGCCACGAACCAGGTCAAAGTCTGCATCAACTACTTGGGCGGCTACCGCAACACGATGACCTTCGTGCTGACGGGCCTCGACATCGAAGAAAAGGCCCGCCTGGTCGAGCGCACGCTGACCGCGGCCCTCGGCGGCCGCGAACGGTTCGCCGCGCTCGATTTCGACCTGATCCGCTTCGATGCGCCCGACGCCAACACCAACGCCGAGGCCAGCGCCTTGCTGCGCGTCTCGGCCAAGGGCATGGACGAGCGATTGATCGGCCGCGCGTTCTCGGGCCCGATCATCGAGATGGCCCTGGCGAGCTACCCGGGTTTCTATTGCACCACGCCGCCGACCGACGCGACTCCCTACGGCGTCTACTGGCCGACGCTCGTGCCGGCCGACGTGCCGAAGCAGGAAGTCGTGCTGGCCGACGGCAAGCGTGTGCCTATCGCCCCGACGCCTGGCGTCGCCACGTCGCCCAACAGCCCTGGCCCCGCACCCCAAGACGAATCGACCGGAGCCGAATTGGGGCCGACGCAACGGCTGCCGCTGGGAACCGCGATCGGCGCTCGCTCGGGCGACAAAGGGGGCAACGCGAACGTCGGCCTCTGGGCTCGCAGCGATGCCGGCTATCGCTGGCTGTCCAGCTACCTGACGATCGAGCGCTTTCGGCAGCTCCTGCCCGAGGCAGCACCGCTGCGCGTTGACCGCTACGAGTTCCCCCACTTGCGGGCCGTCAATTTTGTCGTCGTCGGCCTGCTGGGCGAGGGCGTCTCGTCGAGCACCCGCTTCGATCCACAGGCCAAGAGCCTGGGCGAATACCTCCGCTCGCGAATCGTCGACCTGCCCGAGGCGCTGCTGAGCGACGCCGTAGGGTGATCGCCACCGGGCTGGCAAGCATCGTCGCCGGCTTATTGAGCCTCGATGGTTAATTCCGGCCGCGTGGTTTGGATCCGCGCAACGGTCGTCTTCGATGTCCCCGTGCCCCGCAGGACCAACTTCTTCAGCGACGGCATCCGGCTGAACGCATCGAGTTCGAGGTGCGCGAGCGGGCAGGCTGTGATCGAAAGCTCCTGCAAGGTCTCCAGCGCTGCCAGGGCCGTCACGTCCGACTGATCGAGCTCGCGGTTGCCAATCTCGAGCGATCGCAAGCCTTTGAGGCGGCGAATCTCCGTCAACGGGAGGTTCGCTCGAAATATGCTGAGACCCACGAGTCCATGGGACTCGAACAGCCTGCGCATCGTGTCATCCGCGAGTTCCATGCGGATCATTCTCAAGTCCCGCAGTGCAGGCGGCAGCTTCCAATCGCTCTCGGAAAACCTGCATGCCTCCAGCGTCAGGGATCCCCGGAAATCGACCAGGCCCGCCAGTGCATCGTCCTTCAAATCACAATCGCGTAGCGCCAAGGCGCAGGCCGGGTAACCACGGGTCAAACTGTCGATGGCCGCGCGATCGACGCGGCATGCGGCCAAGGCCAACTCGTGAATCGCAGGAAACGATTGACGCGTCGTCGGCTGCCATGTCGAGAGATCGGCGTCTGCCAAGGTCAGCTTGCGCAGCCGGGATAGGTCGCGCAAGAACTCCAAACCGGGGCCCTTGATCGCCGCAGACTCGATGAACAATTCCTGCAATTCCGGAAGTTTCGCCACCGCCTGTAACCCTTGATCGCTGACGCCGACATCGTGCAGGCGCAATACCTTGAGCATCCGGCAGCGCGACCAGCGTTTAACGACCGCGTCGTCGACCATTTTGCCCGTGGCTTCGATCGACTGCGTCTCGGGCAGGGCGCCAACGGCCACCAACACATCCTGCGGCGCGCCGACGTGAAAGATCACCCTGCCGCAAGAATCCAAGGCCCCCGGGGCGGCAGCAGCGGCGAACCGGACTCGCAAGCGTAGCGGGAGCAAACGCAAAAAGTCGAGCGGTCGCTCCGTTTGGACGGCGATGTTCGCGCCGCCCACCTTGCCCACAGTGCCGCCCTGCTGTACTGCCCAGGTAGAGCGCGTCCCTAGCGGGCCACCATGCTTCGCCGCAAGGCCCGGCGGTGGAGTCCTCGAAACGCTGGCCCAGCCTGAGAGCGTTTCGTATGCGGCCTGCCGCCTGCGCAGCCCCCTGAGTTCATGCGCCAGCGACAACGCCACGACCGTCGTCAGAATGAGCACCGAGCGCAAGCTGAAGCGCAGCCACGCGCGCCAGCTCTGCCAGATTCGCCCCATGACCGTTGCCCTCGAACACGGCCGCAACTGCTGCGTGAATAATCTAACTCACGATCCACTTCGGCTTGCGTTTCTCCATGAAGGCCATGATGCCTTCGGCCAGCTCTTCGCTTTCCCAGCAGTCGGCCAGGCGCGCGGCCGTGTAGGGAATGTTCTCGGACGTGCCGTGCGTGCTGACGAATTCGATCAGCCGCTTGGCAGCGGCCACGGCGCCGGGCGCGCAACGCAGCAGTGCCGCCAGTTCGGCTTCGACCGCCGCGTCGAGCTGCTCCGGCTCGACCGCCGCGGCCAGCAGGCCCAGCCGCGCGGCCATCGCCCCGTCCATCTCCGTGGCATTGAGCATCACGCGCCGAGCATTGGGCACGCCCAGCCGCGCAACGACATAGGGCGAGATCGTCGCCGGGATGAGTCCGAGCCGGACTTCGGTCAGGCAGAATTTGGCGGTCGTGACGCCGATCGCCAGGTCGCACACCGAAATCAGCCCGACGCCGCCGCCAAATGCCGAGCCATTGATCCGCCCGATGATCGGCTTCGGCAGGCTGTTGATCTCGGCCAGCATCTCGGCCAACTCGGTGGCGTCAGCCATCCGCTCGTCGCGCGTCCGCTGCACCTGCGTGGCCATGCCCTTCAGATCGCCGCCCGCGCAGAACACCTCGCCCGTGGCCGTCAGCACGATGGCTCGCACCTGGGAATCGGCCGCCAGCTCGCGCGCCGCCGTGCGCAGCTCGCCGATCATCGCCTGCGACATGGCGTTGCGGGCGTCGGGCCGGTTGAGGGCCAATCGGGCCACGCCCCGGGGATCGATGTCTACGGCAATCGTTTCAAAGCGACTCACGACGGCAACCCTCCCAACAAATGATTTCCCGGCAACTCCGGCACCCATCATACCGTCGGCCGCCGCGCTGCGCGAGGCCGCGCCGAGGTTAGGATAATGTCTCTCGCGGTGCTGCCCGACAAGTTCGAGCGAAGCACCGACCGGGAGTCTCCTGGAGGAGCACGTTATGCCTTACCGTACCGAGTTTCCGCGCCGAACGGTCCGTGGTTTCCTCGCCTGGCTGGTCCTCGCCGGGTGCTGGTGCGCCGCGCTGCGCGCCGCCGATCCCGCCACCAGCGAACCCAGCGTCTGCGAGGCCTGGGCCGCGGAGATTCACGGCGCCAGCTTCGAACAGCTTTCGCCGGCGGTGGTTGAAAAGCTCAAGCTGACCGTGGCCGATTGTGTCGGCGTGCTGGCGCACACCAGACAATTAGACGAAGTGCAGCGCTACGCCGGGGCAATTCTTGCCGGGGGCCGGGCTGAAGCCACAGAGCTCGTCGGCGGCACCCGGGTGCCCACGGGGCAGGCCGCCGCCATCAATGCGTTTGCAATCCACGGCCACGAGATCGACGACAGCAACCTGCGCAGCTCGCTACGGGCCTCTTGCATCGCCGTGCCTGGCGCCTTGGCCGCGGCCGAACGGGCTCAGACGACCGGGCGCGAGTTGTTCACCGCGCTGGCCATCTCGTTTGGCGTGAGCGATCGCTTGGGCTTTGTGTTGAATCATCAACCCGAGGGCGAGTTGCATGCCAAGGGGTGGATGCCTTCGAGCGTCTGCGGCGGCGTCGGCGCGGCGGCGGCCGTGGCTCGACTCGAAGGACAATCGACCGCACAAATCGCCTCGGCCCTGGGTCTGGCCGCCAGCGGTGCCAACGGCACGTTTCAATACTACCGCGATGGTAGCGACGAAAAGCGGATTCACGTTGCCCGGTCGCAGTGGCTGGCCGTCGAAAGCGCCGCGTTGGCGCGGGCCGGTTTTCAAGGGGCGCACCACGCCCTCGAGGGCGAAGCGGGCCTGTTGGCGGTGCTGGGCTTTACCGATCGAGCGGACGAGCTGCGAGCGCCGCTGATGGCCTGGGAAGGCGTGCTGCACGTCAAGCCAAAGTTCTTCGCCTGCTCACAGGGCGTGATCCCCTGGCTGGAGATCTTGCAAACGCTCCAACGCGCCACGCCGTTCGGGGCCGAACAGGTGCGCACCATCACGATTCACACGACCCAGCCGGCCAGTAGCCTGTACATCAAGAAGATCAACGCATACCGCGCGCCGGCCAGCACCGTCGAGGCGCAGCTCAATGTGAATCTCGGCGTCGCCTTGTTCCTGGTGCGCGGCGATGCCTATCTCGACGATTACCATCCGGAGCATTGGAACGCCGATGCCGTGCAGCAATTGGCCCGACTCGTGCGCGCAACGACCGATCCCCAACACAACGGATTGCTCGAGGTCGAACTAAGGGACGGGCGAACGCTCGCCGGCCGCTACGACCCGGCGATCCTACTGGCCCCCTATGCACCCGATGCGGGCGCGTATCGCCGGAAGTTCGATCGACTGACGTCCGGTTACTCGGCCGCGGCGCGCGAGGCGCTGTGGCAACACGCCTTGGCGTTGGTCGATGCACCGCGCGTCGAGCCTTGGGTCGCCCGACTTATCGAACTGCTGGACGTCCGCCAGTAATGCGCCCGGCAAGCCGCCGGTACATGCAATTCGGCGTGCAGCGGCAGGTCATCTTCGCGATGCCTTGCCCCGCGGCCGGCAGGAAAACACGCAACATCATCGCGCCGCTGCTTGACACGCGCGGGCCGCTGCTCTTAGGCTGCCGCGCGGGTTACCCTTGACACGCTCGCTGCATACGGTGCGTGCGGTCGATGGCCTCCTCAACCGACGCTGCTTTACGCTCCACGCTACCCCATGCTCATTCAAGAACAGGCCTTCGACGGCCACCACGACCGGTTGAATCTGGCCAGCGGACCGAAGCACGGACCGCCGCTGCTCTTATTGCACGGAATCGGCCGGCGTTGGCAGGACTTTGTGCCGCTGCTGGCCGGCCTGTTGCCGCGTTGGCAGATCCACGCTCTCGATTTTCGCGGCCACGGCCATTCGACGCGGGCCACTTCGTACCTGGTCGTCGATTACGTCGACGATGCGCTGGCCGCGCTCCGCCAGGGCGGCTACCCGGCGGTCGTCTACGGTCATTCGCTCGGCGCGCTGGTCGCCATGGCGGTCGCGGCAAGGCGCCCCGAGCAGGTCGCGGCCCTCGTGCTCGAAGACCCACCACTGGCGGCCCTGGGAGACGATCTGGCGAACTGGCCTTTCGTGCCCCAATTCGCCGCGATCCAGCGGCTGCTACTCAAGCGGCCACCGGCGCAGCAGCTCGCTCAGCGGCTGGCGGATTTGCGCTTTGCCGCGCCCAATGGACAAGGCGAGATCCGGCTCGGCGATGTGCGCGACGCGCTGACGTTGCGCTTCATGGCGCGGTGCCTGGCCCAGGTCGATCCGGCCGTTTACACGCCGCTCGTCGAAGCGACCTGGCAGCGCGGCTACGATCGCTCGGCCGTCATCGCGGCGGTCAAATGCCCCGTGCTGCTCTTGCGCGGCAAACCCGAGCTAGGCGGCATGCTGTCGCACGCCGAGGCGGACGAATTGGCAACCTCCTTGCACGATTGCACGGTCGTCGATTTTCCCGGCTCGGGGCATTTGATTCACTGGACCGAGACCGAGTCGGTCCAGCGCACCGTGCACGCCTTGATCGAAGCCGTCCGAGCCTAGGTTCTGGAGCAACGGGCCACGCCATGCGAACCGCCAAGGGAACAACCGTCGTTCGAGCCCTCCAGTTGGTCGACGGAACGGGCAATGCTCCCGTTCGCGATGCGGCACTGGTGATTCGCGACGGGCGAATCGTCTATGCCGGTCCGCGCGCGGCGGCCCCGCCCACGCCGCCTGAGGCCGCGACGATCGAAGCCCCCGAGGGGACCGTGCTCCCCGGGCTGGTCGAGGCACACTTTCATCCGACATATTTCAACGTGGCCGAGCTGGCCGACTTGGATATCAAGTACCCCGTCGAATACGTCACCTTGTTGGCCGCGGCCAACGCACGCCTGGTGCTGGAATGCGGATACACGGCCGCGCGCAGCGGCGGCAGCCTGCACAATATCGACGTCTGGTTGAAGAGGGCGATCGAGGAGGACCTTTGCCCGGGGCCCCGTTTGGCCGCCAGCGGTCGAGAGATTTGCGGCGCCGGCGGGTTGATGGATTGGAACCCGGACCATCTGCAGCTGGGCATGGAAGGGCTGGTGATCCTGATCAATGGTCCGAACGAGGGCCGCAAGGCCGTGCGTAAGCTGGTCAAGGATGGTGTCGAATGGATCAAGACCTATCCGACTGGCGACGCGGCGGCGCCCGATTCGGCCGATCACCATACGCTGTGCATGACGCTCGAAGAGATGACTGCCGTGGTCAGCGAGGCGCACAATTACCACCGCAAGGTCACCGGACATTGCCGTGCCACGGAGGGCATCAAGAACGCCCTGCGTGCCGGCTTCGACACGCTCGAACACGGCACGTTCATGGACCAAGAAGCACTCGACATGCTGCTCGCGCGGCAGACGCCTGTCGTGCCTGCATTGCAATTCGAACAGGCCAGCATCGACCGAGGTCCCGACTTCGGCATGTCGCAGCGCGTTGTCGACGGCCACCGGGAAACACTTGAAGGAGGCATCGCCAGCGCACAGCTCATCCTGCGTGCCGGCGGCTGCCTGGGCATGGGCGGCGATTATGGCTTTGCCTGGAACCCGCACGGGACGTATGCCAAGGAGCTGACCTTCTTCGTCGAGCGGGTCGGCTTTTCACCGCTCGAAGTGATTACCTGCGCGACGCGTAATGGCGCCGCGATCATGGGCCGGCTGGACGAATTCGGTACGCTCGAATCGGGTAAGCTGGGTGACTGCCTCGTCGTCGATGGCGACGTCCTGGCCGATATCCGCTTGCTCGAAGATCGCACGCGATTCGTGGCCGTGCTCCAGGGCGGCATCGTCAAGGCAGGCCAGCTTGCCCACCGCTAGCGTGCGCGCCTACTGTCCGCAACCGAGAGGGGGCCGTACGTGAACCATGTGCCTGATTTTTCAATCGCCTCGCTGGGCCGATGCAAGCATCCATCGCCGATCGTGGCCGGCGGCACCGACACGGCGCGCGCCTGCTATTTCGTCGGCGACGACGAGCGGATCTTGTTCGACGATCATGTCACCGCGGCTACGACGCCCGAGGCGATCGCCGAACGCCCGACCATCGAACTAGCGGGCCCACGCGAAGCGATCTATTTCGATCCAGCGCATACCCGGATCGGCATCGTCACCTGCGGTGGCCTGTGTCCGGGTCTGAATAACGTCGTCCGGGGGCTGGTGACGGTGGCCCACTATCGCTACGGCGTCCGCGAGTGCCTCGGTTTTCGTTACGGCTACCAGGGGCTGACGCGCGCCCATCGCGGCGAAGCCCTGCGGCTGACGGTACACGACGTCAGCGAGATTCATCTTCGCGGCGGAACGCTGTTGTCGTCGTCGCGCGGGCCCCAGGAGCCTGCCGAGATGGTCGACTGCCTCGTCGACCTGGGGGTCAACGTCCTGTTCACCATCGGCGGCGACGGCACCCTGCGCGGCGCGCTGGCGATCGCCGCTGAAGTCGCCCGGCGCGGGCTGCCGATTGCGGTGGTCGGCGTCCCCAAGACGATCGACAACGACATCATGTACCTCGACCAGAGCTTTGGCTTTGGCACCGCTTATGAACAGGCCGTCGACGTGATCGTCGGGGCACACAACGAGGCCACGGGCGCCCCCAACGGCGTCGGCCTGGTCAAGTTGATGGGACGGCACTCAGGATTCATCGCCTGCCTGGCGACCCTGGCCACGAGCCATGTGAATTTCACGCTGATCCCCGAGGTACCGCTACAGCTCGATGGTCCGCGCGGATTCCTGCACTCTCTCGGAACGCGTCTCGAACGGCGAGGACATGCCGTGGTGGTCGTGGCCGAAGGCGCAGGACAAAACATCTGGAGCGACAGCCCGGCACGCCATGACGCTTCGGGCAACGTCAAGCTGCACGACGTCGGCCCCTTTCTGGCCGACGCCATTCGCGATCACTTCAAGCAACTCGGCCGGGAGGTCAACCTCAAGTATCTCGACCCGAGCTACATGATCCGTAGCCAGCCGGCCAACGCCACCGACGGCGTCTACTGCTGGCGGCTGGCCCAAAACGCCGTCCATGCGGCGATGGCCGGGAAGACGGCCATGGTCGTCGGGCAATGGCACGAGCGCTACGTACACCTGCCCATGCAGGCCGTGATTGCCGCACGCAGGCGCGTCGAACCAGAAGGCGATCTCTGGCTCAGCGTGCTCGAATCGACGGGCCAGCCGCATTCGTGGACATGAAGCGTCGCCCGGCCGGCGCCGCTCTGAGCGACTGGGTTGGCGCCGCTCAGGGCGACTGGGCTGGCGCGTGGAGGCGACGCAGCACGGCTTCGACGTTGGCCCTGAGCGCCGATGGTGTGGGCACGCTCAGGCTGCCGCCCGGAAAGCTCAGCTTCAAGGCTTCGCCGGCGGCACCCTCGAACCGGTAGCCCGCAAGATCGTCCCAGGGCCAGAATTGCAGACTGTGATGGGCGATGCCTTGGGTGCCGATGGTCCAGCGCCCCCATCGAACGCCCAGCCGGTAGGCCACGATCAGGCTGACGAGCAACACCAACGCCAGCGGACCGCGCGACAGCGCGACCAGATCGAAATCCTTCTGGCCTGCCTGCACCGCAAAGCTGATCGCCAGCAGCACGAGTGGACCCCAATGCAACGCCTGGCCGAGCCGCGTTTGCGGCGTCTCGGCGATCACGTCGCCCACCTGGCGCCGGACCGCGATTCCCAGCGCGGTAAGGATCCACACGATCATCGTGAGGAGAATCGTCAAGATTTCGATCGGACCGATCGGACCAATGAAGAAGTCGCCGGGCATCATGGCTGCGTAGTCCCTCGCGTCGCGGGGTTGGCCGCCCGCGGCGCCGGCGCCAAGATGGCCAGCACGACGAGACGATCACGACCCGTGTTTCGGATGCCGTGCGGTACGCCCTCGGGCGCCACAAGCATCAGCCCCGGCCGCAAATCCAGTTCGCGGTCCTCGAGCAGGAACAGGCCGTTGCCTGCCAAGACGTGATACACCTTGTCCTGTCCGGCATGGGCATGCAGGGCATGTTCCTGGCCCGGCTCGAAGCAATTCAGCCCGACCAAGAGCCGGGGCGACTCGAACAGCGTTGCCTTGCCCATCTTTTCCGGGAGAAATTCGGCCCGCGCTTCGGGCTGGAACGAACAGGGATGCACCAGAGGTTCGGGCATGGAGTTTTTCGCAAGACCGGATGACAGGGGCCGAAAACGCCCTATTCTAGAGGCGCGGTGCCGGCTGCCTAGGCCGCGACGATCCGTGTTGCCAGATCCGCTTGCCACGCTGTTTGGTCGGCCGGCAAGATAGCGGCAGCAAGATTCGCAGGCGCCCGCCGAATGCATTCCCAGGCGTCTGCCCGTCGCCCCACGCAAGCTGCCCGAGGAACCCCATGCCGGCCGATCCTGCCTGGTACTACGCTCAGGGAAACAATTCCGTAGGCCCGATGTCGCTCGACGAGCTTGTCGCGCGATTGCCCCAAGCGCAAGGGCCGCAAACGCTGGTCTACGGCCCCGGCGTGAACAGTTGGATCGAGGCCCGCCACGTGCAGGCCATCGTCGAGCGAATGAGCGGTGGCGCGGCGCCACCGCCTCCTCCCTCGGGGCGCCGTGCCGACGAGATCGACTACGAGCTGTTCGGCCAGGAGATGCAATACGTCGAGATCACGCTCGACCCTGGCGAGATGGTCACGGCCGAGTCGGGCGGCATGATGTACATGTCGCCGGGGATCAGGATGCAAACGGTCTTCGGCGATCCGTCGGCGCAAGCGACAGGCTTCTTGGGCAAAGTGATGTCGGCCGGCAAGCGCATCCTGACCGGCGAATCGCTGTTCATGACCACGTTTTACAACGAGGGCTCGCGCCGCGAGCAGGTGGCATTCGCCGCGCCCTATCCCGGGTCGATCCTACCGCTCGACCTGAGCCAGATGGGCGGCGAGTTGATTTGCCAGAAAGACTCTTTCTTGTGCGCCGCGCGCGGCGTGCAGATCGGCATCGCCTTCCAGAAGAAGATTCTCGCCGGCCTGTTCGGCGGTGAAGGGTTCATCATGCAGCGCCTGACCGGCGACGGCCTGGTCATGGTCCATGCCGGCGGCGCGTTGATGCGGCGGACCCTGGCTCCCGGCGAGACCATGCGCGTCGACACCGGTTGCATCGTCGCCTTGCGACCCAGCGTGACCTACGACATCCAGCTCACCGGCGGCGTGCGCAACACCTTGTTCGGCGGCGAAGGCCTGTTCCTGGCCACCTTGACCGGTCCCGGCGAAATCTGGCTGCAATCGCTCCCCTTTGCCCGGTTGGCTGGCCGCATTCTGGCCAATGCCCCGGCGCCCGGCCGATCCGGACGCGAAGAGGGCTCGGTGCTCGGCGGATTCGGGCGGCTGCTCGACGGCGACAATTCATGACGCCGGACGACGGCCTCGCCTGAACCCGCATGAATCTTCGGCTGACCACACTGCTCGATACGTCGGCCCCGCGCGCATGGGACGCGCTGCTTTGCATCGAAACGTTTACCGAAGTGACGCGCGGATTGCTCGGCTTTCGCGTGCTCGAGGGACCGCCACCCACCGGAAACTGGGAACCCGGCGCACGCTGGGAATTGCGAATTTATCTCGCTGGCTTGCTACCAGCGTGGCGCCATGAGCTGTCGATCATCGCGATCGATCCCGGCACGCTGACGATGCGAACACGCGAGCGCGGCGGCCCGCTGCGCGTGTGGAACCACACCCTGCACCTCGCGCCGATCGACGAGCAGCGCTGTCGCTATACCGACGAGGTCGAGATCGACGCGGGCCTGATGACGCCTTTGGCCTGGCTGATAGCGTCGGTCTTCTTTCGCTACCGGCAGTGGCGCTGGCGCCGGCTCGCCCGCCGGCTTGCCGCGACAGCCGTCTAAGGCGCTACCGGCGCGCGGCCGGGCATTACGGCTTGCCGCCACCCTGCGGCTGCAGAGTTTGCAGGTAGGCGTAAAGATCAGCCAACTCCTGGTCGCTCGCCTGGTCGAGCAGACCCTCGGGCATGAACGACCGGCCCGACGGTTCGAGTTGTACGAGATCGCTACCGTCGATGCGCACGGTCGTGGCGGCCCCGGTTCGCAGCAACGTCCCCTCGGGCGACTCGTAGACGATCATTCCCTGATGAATCTGGCCGGAGCGCGTGACGGCGAGCGTCGCCTCGTACTGCGGCGAAAACGCGCGGTTCGGAGCCACGATTGCCAGGAACAGATCCTCGCGCGTCAGACGCGCGGTCACGCCGGTCAGGTCCGGGCCCAGCCGGTCGGCGCCCGCGTGACAACCGGCGCACGATTTTCGCTCGTACGCGACCCGCCCACGAGCAACGTCTGCCGTCTCCCAGGGCGCACTGGCAAGGCGCACCGCCCAATCGGCGCCGGCGCCGCGTTGCTTCTGCCGCTGGGCATCCTCGGGATAGGCCTGTTCGTACCAGGCGAAACAGGGGGCATAGGCCCGCTGCAAATCCTGGTCTGCGGCATCGATGCCGAACGACTGCCCAGCCAGCCGTTCAAGCGCTACGACAAGCGCCGCGCACGCCTCACGTTCGACGCTGGCCTTGGCACGCTCTTGCTCCGCTCCGCCGGACGATCGCACGCGACGGTCGAGCGCGCCGACCAGCGCGGTCGCTTCGTCGGCCGCAGCCTGCGCGTCGTCCAGCTGATTCGGCATCGCCGCCAGGGCCTCGGCCACGCGGCGCACGACCCCGGCGTCGGTCGACGACAGCGCTTCGAGCAATCGCGGGCGATCGGCGCCCTGGACATACGCCGCCAGGGCGATCGCCACGGCGTCACGGGCCGAGTTGCGGTCCCAGAAGATCCGCAAGGCGCGCAGCGCCGCGCCGTCGTCGAGGCTGCGGGCAAGCTGCACGATCTCGGGCGTAATCCGGGTTTCGCCCGCATCGTCCCGAATCAGCCGAGCAACGATCTTATCCGCCGCGACCCGACGGAGTTTTGCGTCGAGTGGCTCGGCATACAGCGCATGCTCCGCGGCGCCAAACTCCGGGCGATCGACCACTGTCGGCGCAAGCGCCGGGTCGAGTTCGACGAGTCGCGCAAAAACCCCGCCGACCCAGGCGGGCCATTCGCGACTGGGCACGCCGCCCACCGCGGCCAGCTTCGCGTGCAGCCCCACCAGCGCCGCGGCGATCTGGGAGCGTGTCGTGTCGTTGTCGGCGCCCGTGATACACGCGAGCACCGTCAGAAAATGGACGTCGTCGACCAGGTCGCCGTCCGGCGTCAGCAGGTCGGCCACGTTTTTCCGCGCCAAGGAACTCGCTGCCGGCAGCATGGCCAGCAACCGCGCCAGCTCGCGCCGTAGCTCGGGCTCGGTGGTCGCCAGCTCGCCGGCAATTCGGTCGGCGACAGGCTCGCGCAAATGCCACTCGATTTGCCCAGGAAAAAGCGCCGTATAGCCGGGCAGTACCTCGCGGCGCTGCGACGTCAAAAACACGTCTCCGAGCACCCGCTGCATCACGCGCACCGCATCGAGGCGCCGCGCAGG